>NZ_JPXY01000025.1:0-40491 GCF_000771895.1 Gallibacterium genomosp. 2 | reverse complement strand
TTTTGTCTACTATGCCTTTTCTTTATACAGAAGAAATATTGAATAGAAAAATAAGGACAAGTCTAAGCTTGTTCTTATTGATAAATAAAGTTGAAGAAATCTTAATGCCTAATTTCGCTTTTTGCATATAGCGTTTTCTCTTCGTAAAATCGATAAAACGACTAATGCTATATAAACGACCAATATGCTATCCGTTTGTTAAGCCGAAGCTTAACTTGCCGTCAGCGATCATAACTAAGCCCAATTCCACCAAAGCATCACCGATTAAATAGGTAAATGTGCTTTTCAAGCTCTCAACAATAGCAACGCTTTAGCCTACTTTGCCAGAGTGACTAAATAATTTGTGCCTGTAAGCCTTCGGCGTTGATCCATCTTGGGCTAAAGGCGGTAACTTGATAATCCGCTAAACCGTTATGGTAAAACACATCTTCTGACAAGATCGCTTGCAAGGTCTCTTCGCTGTCGGCTTGGGAGAGGATTAAGCCGCCTTGGTGGTTGTCATATGGACCAAACAGCAAGAAATTGCCCTCCTCGGCGTATTGTTTCAGCCACGCACGGTGTCCGTCTAATAAAGCGCTCACCCCCCCGTCGCTGGGAGCTAATGAAATTTGTACTAAAAACATACCGCACTTCCTTATTTTTGCAACTGTGCCGCTAAACGCTCGGCGTGTGCCACCGCTTTGGCTTGCACCTCAGCGATTTGCTCGGGCGTGCTGACGTTGGGAATGGTCATCATTCCGTTGGAATACACAGGTGGTTGCCATTCCATTTGGCACAAAAAGGCAAGCTGTTGAAACGCTGGCAAAAACTGCTCAACGGTGTGGCGCATCGCGCCCTCTGGCTGATACTACTCCGCCGCCGCGCCCGTGGTGAACGACATCACCAGTTTTTTGCCTTTCACTTTATCACCCGTTGAACCGTGCGCGAAGCCATACACAAACACCTCGTCCACCCATTTTTTCAGCAAGGCAGGGTAGCTGTACCAATAAAACGGGAATTGCAACACGATGGTATTCGCTTGGACTAAACGGTTTTGCTCCGCCGCTACGTCAATACGGAAATCAGGATATTGGCTATCCAAATGCACAAATTCTGCCGTTGGCAAAAGGGTTTTTAAGTGTTCCAAAATGGTTTGATTCGCCACCGATTGGGTTAAATTGGGGTGGCTGGAGATGATGAGAATAGACATTGTTTTTTCCTTATGTGTTGTCGTTTGATTTCAAAATAATACGGCGTTATTTCGCCTTGCCGTACTATCTGTACTATCTTCGGCTCATTGCCTTGTCTTATTTTGAACTGAAACGACAATAAATGAATAGGTTGCACAGTATAGACAAGGTGAATTGTCTTTACTAGACTAATAATAACTAAAACAGGGAAAGCCGAAGAATGAACAGCACCACATATCACCAACTACAAATTTTCCACGCCATTGCCCAAGAGGGGAGTATTAATGCGGCGGCGAGGAAACTGGGGATTACCAGCCCTTCCGTAAGCCAAGCCTTGAAGCTGTTGGAGCAATCAATGGATATGCCGCTGTTTTGGCGTAGCACAAGGCGGGTTCAGCTCACGGAGGCTGGAGCGAGGTTGCTCACACAAACCGAGCCGTTAATGCGGGAATTGGATTGCCGTTTGGAACAGTTTCTTGGCGAGGAACACGCGCCATCGGGGTTGGTACGGATTACCCTTTCTCGCTTTGCTTACCGATTGATTTTGCAAGATCATTTGGCAGAATTTCACCGCCGTTATCCGCATATTTGCTTGGATATTTCTGTGTATGACGGCACGGTGGATTTGGTGGCACAAGGCTTTGATTTAGGTATTCGCTTTGGCGATAAAATCGATGAAAATATGGTAGCACGCCAGCTTCTGCCTGCCTTTCAAGAGGGGCTATATGTTTCAGACGGCTATCTGAAACAATACGGCACACCCAGCCGTGAAAATCTGCACCAACACCGCTTAATCGGCTATCGTTTTATCACCACTGGGCAGATTTTGCCGCTGATTTTGGAACACGAGGGCGAAAGCGTGAGTGTGGAAATGCCCACGCCGATGATTTGTAACGACATCGACACCATCGCAGACGGCGTGCGTGCGGGCTTAGGCATTGGGCGTTTATTCACCCCGATTTATCAACAACTAGCCGATAAAGCTGACTTTATCCCCGTTTTGCAAGACTATTGGCGAACCTATCCACCTGTGTATGTGTATTACCCACAAGCCAGCCAAAAAATAAAGCGTGTGGCGGCGGTGATTAACTTTTTACTGGAAAAATTTCTATAAGAAAAAACCTGTGATCGCTCACAGGTTTCTGTTATTGACTTCAATTAGGCGAAAACTTGCTCTGAACATTTCGCTTGTTGCATTCGATTGAATAAAGCGACCAATAGCAGCGTTACCGCTAGAATCACCGCGCCTACCCAAGCGGTATCCAACAGTCCGATTTCCGCCACCACTTGACCGCCGATACCGGCACCAATGGTAATGCCTAAATTAAAGGCGGCAATGTTCAAACCGGAAGCGACATCCACTGACTGCGGAGCATCAATTTTTGCCTGTTCAACCACTAATAATTGTAACGGTGGTACATTGGCGAAACTGGTTAAACCCAATAACATCGTGCTGATTAACACTGCCCACGCACTTTGTGCCGTGAAATAAAAGGAGAACAACACCAACATTTGCACGCTAAAAATATATTTTAGTGAGCGAATGGTTCTCAGTTTATCCGCCAATTTACCGCCCAACGTATTTCCTAAAGCGACCGCGATACCGTAACCGACCAAAATTAAGCTAACATCATTGCCGTTAAAACCGCTTAATTGCTGCAACATCGGCGATAAAAAAGTGAATAGCACGAACGTTCCACCGTAACCCAATGCGGTCATCGCATAAACCAGCAGTAAACGAGGTGAACGGATCACATCCAATTGTTGCATCAATTTCACCGGCTCAGGTTGCTGTAAATTTTTCGGCACAAATAATAACGCACCGATAAAGGCGATTACGCCCAAAGACATCACCGCTAAAAAGGTGGTTTGCCAACCGAAATGCTGCCCGATATAAGCCCCCAACGGCACGCCGGTGACCAACGCTACCGTAAGCCCGGTAAACATCATTGCAATCGCAGCGGCGGCTTTCTCTTTTGTCACTAATTGCGTTGCAATGGTTGATCCGATTGAGAAAAATACACCGTGAGCCAACCCCGTCACAATTCTTGCGCCAATCAGTGTAGAAAAATTGGTTGCTTGCCACGCCAAGAAATTTCCCACCACAAAAATAGCCATTAAAAACAGCAACACATTACGGCGTTGCCAACGTGCTGTCATTGCGGTAAGCAAAGGTGCGCTGACAGCAACCGACAACGCATACAAACTGACCAATAAGCCGGCAGACGGCACGCTGATAGCTAAACTTTGCGCAATAGTCGACACTAATCCGACAATCACAAATTCGGTTGTTCCGATAGCAAAAGCCCCAATCATTAGGGCAAATAAAGCAACTGGCATTAAATTCCTCTCTTAATTTAAAAACGATTGTGTTATGTACTGAACGAAAGCGCAGAAATCCCACGCTTTCACAGGCAAAAGCAAATATTAATCATCCCATTGTGCTGCCAACCCTTCCGGACTGACTTCACGGCTGCCACGGTCTAGTGCGTTGATCATTTCAATTTCTTGATCGCTGAGTTTGAGTTCTAACGCTTTTAAGTTGGAAATTAAATTTTCTCGTTTGGTTGAAGACGGAATCACCGCAAAACCGCGCGCCAATGCCCACGCTAACGCCACTTGTGCAGTAGTCGCATTATGTGCTTGTGCAATTTGTGTTAAAACCGGATCGTTCAATACTTTGCCATAAGCTAAGGTCATATAAGAGGTGATTTTTATGCCTTGTTCTTGCAAAAAGCGCACCAATTTCGGATTTTGCAGATAAGGGCTTAACTCAATTTGATTGGTAGCAATATTTTCCTTACCGACAACCGCCATCGCCTGCTTAGTCAATTCAATATTAAAATTGGAAACCCCGATTTGACGCGTTA
The DNA here is from genome assembly GCF_000771895.1 of Gallibacterium genomosp. 2. Lineage (NCBI taxonomy): Bacteria > Pseudomonadati > Pseudomonadota > Gammaproteobacteria > Pasteurellales > Pasteurellaceae > Gallibacterium > Gallibacterium genomosp. 2. Next base: position 36,452 of record NZ_JPXY01000025.1, on the reverse strand, counting down.
ATCCTGATTTTTTCGCCTCAAGCAACGCATTCATATATTCCGGCAACGCTACACCGTTATTCGGTGCCGGCCAGTGAATCAAGGTTAAATCCACCACATCAGTCCGCAATTTACGCAAACTCTCTTTTAAACTGTCTGCCAATTTGTTGGCACTGTAATTATCCACCCAGATTTTTGTGGTCAAAAACAGCTGATCACGACTTACGCCACTTTCAGCAATCGCCTGCCCGACTTCCGCCTCATTACCGTAAATTTGCGCGGTATCAATCGCACGATAACCCACATCCAACGCATTTTTCACCGAATCAATCACGGTTTGACCTTGTAAACGGAAAGTTCCTACCCCGAAATTTGGAATTGTCATTTTTTTCTCCTTCATCTTAATGGTTTAATTTCTGTTTCGTTGATGGCGCGCATTATAGGGAAGTGATTACTTTAGAAAAATAGGGGAATTTGCAAATAATATTTGCAAATTTTGCAAAAATAATCTTGTATTCGGTTAGCTATTAAGATAATCTCCACCCCATCAACGCCTTTAATCGGAAGGAATAAATGTGAAACTCAATCTTGAAGCACTTAATATTTTTGTACAAATTGTCGAAAAAAAATCAATTAGTGCTGCTGCACAAAGCTTAAATCTGCCAATTTCTGCCGTAAGTCGCAGTCTATCAAGGCTAGAAAACGATTTAGAAACTACGCTGTTGCAACGCAGCACAAGACGAATGTATCTCACTGCCGAAGGTGAACTGCTATTACAACAAGCGCGACAAATTTTAGATAGTGTCCAAATTGCTGAAGAAAAATTGCTTGCTCGCCATACGGATGCTGGCGGATTATTACGTATCAACACATCAGCACCAGTGATGCGACACGTTTTGATTCCAGCTATGGCAGAATTTTTACAACGCTATTCCCGAATTCAAATAGAACTGAACAGCAATGATAGCCTGATCGATTTATTGGAAGAGCGCACTGATGTGGCGATTCGGGTCGGAGAATTGCAAGATTCCTCAATGCACGCTCGTTTGCTCGGTAAAACCGCCATTCGTATTTTGGCGACACCGCAATATTTGGCAAAACAAGGGAAAATTGATAGCGTACATCAGTTATTGCAACATCGCCTGTTGGGGTTCAGCCAACCGGCGCACCTTAACCAATGGCCATTGTTAGACAATTCTGGTCATTTACTCACGATTACACCTAACGTGATCGCTTCCAGTGGAGAAAGTTTATTGGCACTGGCGCTTAATCACGTCGGCGTGGTCTGTTTATCCGATATGATGACTGAACAGGCACGAAAAAATGGCGATTTGGTGGAAATTTTGCCAGATCTGCGACAAAAAATCTTACAACCGATTTATGCCGTTTATTATCGTCATCACCAACTTACCGCTCGAATCGCTCTATTGATCGATTTTTTAAGTGAATATTTGCCGCAACAGACGTGGTGTGAAAAGTGAGAAGAAAAGATGCAGCTTAGCAAGCTGGTAAGGATTTTGACAAAAATCTAAACAAAAAGCGAAATCTTTGATCTAACAACCATATCAATATAAAAGAAGATACCTGAATGTTAAAATCCTTTTCCCCAGTATGGGCTTAAGATGGTAAGCCTTGAGCAACTTGTTCCAAAAGAACAGCTTGCATTCAGAATTAGGCAAGATTCTAATTACTTAGGCATTTTGACTAAAAAAGCAACACGCATAGCCATTCACCCCCTTCAATGCGTGAAAATTACGCAAAAAAACATAAGCTTGGATACAATGCTGGACTTCATTTCTGTCTTTGACTATAATCTCTGCCGTCTTACCTACTGCCCCCATAGCTCAGTCGGTCAGAGCAGTCGACTCATAATCGATTGGTCACAGGTTCAAGTCCTGTTGGGGGCACCAAAAAACCTTTCATAGCCTTTCATTACTCATCAAAAAAACTAAATAAAGCCAGTAAATACAAGCTTTTATTGTATTTTACCCCCTCGCAACCTTTCGAGCTTAATCACCTTTAACCGCGTTTTTTAGTAACAAGTTTGGTAACAAGATGCTAAACTCTAAAAAATCTTGTTACCAAAATTAAGGGAATGCTTATGCCAAAGGTCATTAAGCCGCTAACTAATACTGAAGTTGATAAAGCTAAAATCAAAGATAAAGAATATAATTTAACTGACGGTCAGGGGCTTATTTTGAGAATTAAGCCTACAGGCGCCAAAACGTGGCTTTTTAATTACTATCACCCAACCACTAAAAAAAGAACTAGTTTAACGATAGGCACATATCCTAGTGTTACTCTCGCACAAGCGCGCATAAAACGAGAGGAATTTAGAGCTTTACTTGCACAGGATATTGACCCTCAAGAAAAAGCAAAAAAGGAAGAGCAAGCTATTAGTGAGCAATTAGAGCATAGTTTTTTATCTGTTGCTCAAAAGTGGAAAGAGAAAAAAGCTCAAGAAGTTGAGGCGCTGACGTTAAAGAAAAATTGGCGTCGCCTAGAAATGTTTTTATTACCAGCAATCCAACATATAGCAGTAGAGAAGATTTCACCTAGTATTGTTATTCAGGCGCTGCAACCGCTATCTAATCAACAGAAAGGCGATACATTAAGACGTACAATCCGATTATTAAATGAAGTGCTTAATTTTGCCGTGAACTATGGCTTAATTTCTTTTAATCCTTGCTTAAAACTTAATGAGGTTTTTAGTTTTGGTAAAGTTACTAATAACCCTGCGATTAATCCTAGTGAACTTGCTACTTTAATGAAAGCGGTAATGTGGTCTAGTTGTGCTATCCAAACTAAAATGTTGTTCAAATTTCAGCTTTTGACAATGACTAGACCCTCTGAAGCAAGCGGTGCAATATGGAAAGAAATGGATTTAGCGAAAGCGTTATGGACTATTCCTGCTATCAGAATGAAAAAAAGAAAAGATTTTACTATTCCGCTTTCTTCTCAATCGATTGACATTTTAGAGAAAATGAAGGCAATGAATGTTAATGATCATTATGTTTTTGAAAGCTGGATAAAGCCTAATCAACCGCTGAGCAGTCAAACGATAAATAAAATGCTTGTAGATTTAGGTTTCAAAAATAAACAAACAGCACACGGATTGAGAAGTATCGGCAGAACTTATTTAGAAGAACAAGGAATAGATTATGCAGTTGCTGAAATGTGTCTTTCGCACTCAACAGGAAGTCAAACGAGCCTAGCTTATAATCGTTCAGATTATTTAGAACAACGCCGCATAGTTATGCAAATTTGGGGCGATTATGTGGAAAAGTGCGAAAAGACTATCTAGTCCAATAAATTTTTTTTGCTAAAAGGTGTTCACCCTGCGCATTAGCAATATTTTTTATTTATATTTCAATATGTTAAATGTAAAAAATAGGGTGTAGAGTGTTCACTTTAGGGGTGCACCCTTTTAGGCTGTTTTAGGCAATAAAAAAGGGCATTTCTGCCCTATTTTTAAACCTAACTATTTATTTTATAAAGGATTTTATAAACTCTTCCACATCCTTAAAATGCACGTTAGTGCGAAAGCCTGATTTTGTTCTTTTTTTGGCATAGTCAGGCTTATTTCCGTGCTGTTTAAGCCCTTGTTTCAGTGATATAGCAAAATTATTTAGGCTTAATTCGCTTTTTATGCCGCCAGCTCTGGTGAAAGCAAGATATGCCGGATAAAGGTGTGTGCGTTCTGCCCTAAACATTCCGGCATTGCCCACAAATAGCCCGTTGCATTGCTCACTTGTGAAGAAATAGCCACAAAATTCGGTGATATGGTCGGTTTGTGATTTTACTTCTAACGCTTCTTCACTTCCCTGCTGATTGTATAAAGCCCGTTTTGCATCCATTGGGTCTTTAAAGCGTTGCATAAGCTGAAACACAATGCCGCCAATTTCCTGTTCAATCTTTGCCAGTAATCGCGGATCTCGCTTTTCATCAGGTACAACGCGATCAAAGTGATAGATTACGCGACGGCGGTCAATGCCTCCGCAACGTTCTGTAAATCGGGTTGCTTCGTTATTCACAATCATTACCATTGCTTGAATCACGGCGATAAATTCGTCTCGGTATTTCGGATCAATATTTACGGTGTCGCCCCCTGTAATACTTTTCAAGCCTGCCCCATCGCCGCCATAGCGTGACTGCTCTGAACAAATAATCAAATTCTTATTTGCTAAATTTGCCCGTCCTCTTGGGGTATCCATATCTTCCAGCCGTGCTTGTGTGGTGCTGTTGTTGCCTACTAGCATTGTGGCAATCTTCGCAAAAACCGATTTACCACTGCCGCCATCGCCGGTTATTTCAAGAAATAATTGCCAGTCATAGCGGTTAGTTAGCACGGCATAAAGCCCCGCTAGAATGTTGGTTTTCTTCTGTTCGTTGCCGTTGGCGACAAAGTTCAGCCAGCTATCAAAGTGCGGTGTGGGTTCAGGCTTGCCCGTGTAGTCGCAATCAAGATAAGAAATGATAAAATCTTCCCGTTTAATTGGGGTGAAGGTTAAATCATTGCGGTTTAACGTGCCATTTTTAAAATAAATCAACGCAGAAGACGGCCCGGGCATTTTCGGCAATTGCATTTTTAAGGTGTTGATCAGTCTCAAAACGCCAATATCACTATAAGCAAGGTGATTTTCTTCAAAGAATAACACGGCGTTATCTTCTAGCGTGTCACTGTCTAACCGTTGCCAAGTTACCCCACCGTAAGCGTAAATTTCACCGCTTCCACGTTGTAACGCTAAATCTAGCCCTAACCATTGCTTAAAAGCTCGGGCTTTTTCGTTAGTGGGTGAGCGGTCTTTTATGGTAGGTTCTTCGCTTTCGCCCGTCTGTGCGATAAGTTCGGCTATTTCACTATCTTTTCTAAGTCGTGCAACATAATCGCTTAAATTTTCTAGTCGTTCGCCAACATTATTTAATAGGGCGATTACTTCGGCTTTAGTGTTTTTAGCGATATTTAGGGCAATTAAAGTTATTTGATCACTCGTTAGCTCGCCAAACTGAAAAATATTAATAATCTTTTTATCTTCAGGGGCTAACCGTAAAGAATGAATACTTTTTAACTGTTCTTCCCCTAAAATAATAGGTGTTGTTTTTCTTCTTTCCGGGTCGGCATCTGCCAGCAGTTGCCACGCTGTGCCATTTCCTCCATTCCACGCAATCCACGCTTCCGATCCAGCTAAAATATCTAATGAATGGTAAGGTGTACCAGTTTTGTTATATTTCATATTAGGGGCGTTCTTCAATCTATTCATTTTCTATTCTCCTGTTCCACGGCTCTTTTAAGTGCGGTGCATTTTTAGTGAATTTTGCCATTCTCACCCCCGTGCATTTGTGTTTCTAATTGGGCAATTATGTGTGCTTCCATTCTTGTAAGCTGTGATGAAAGAAAATGACAAACTGCGCAACCAAGTAAACGGCGGGCGATTTCCTCCCCGCTGTATTGCTCCGCCAATTCCTCAATGTCTGTTGTTGGTGGAATGGGTGATAGTTCAATCAATTTTCTTACAATAACATTCGCTTCTTTGACAAATTGGATCGCCGCATTTGGTGCAACTTGTGCGATATTCTCCAACTCTTCCGCCACGGCTTCAAACACGGCGGCAATATAGGGAAATTCTGGGTTATTTGTGCCATTGATAGAATTACTGTTGCCAATGCCTATAGCTTGCTGTTCTGTCTCGCTAAAGCTATCCCAATTGATTTTTTTATCGATTTTCATTGCGTTACCTCCGCCAGTTTCTCGGCTTCTATTCGTTCCAATTCAAGGGCTTCTACATCAGCAACCACGCCCATTAGTAGCCCGATTAAAAACTTACTGCTTCGCTTAAAAGCTTTATTCTTCGCTTGCTGGGTTGGGTTAAGTTCTTGGCTGTTGATAAGCTCAAGCAACAATTCACGCCCCTGAATTAATCCCTCCGCCAGCATTTGACTTTCTTTTTTCATTTGCTTCTTGTGGTGGAAGTCATCGGGGAATTGCTCAAAACATTTGCGGTTAGCCAGCTTGATTAGCTCGCCTTGCCGTTTCCATTGTGGAAAATGACTTATTGTTGAAGTAGGTTTAGCCATTGTTCGCCTCCTTTAAGAAAAAAGGGGCTAGCCTCAAATCAGTTAAAGGCAATGTATTAAATTCAAATAATGGAAATATTACCCGGAAATCTCTGATTGCCGTTCTCGCCTCTTTCTCATTCTCAACAATGCCTAAAATCATTGATGATTTCATTTCAAAAATCGCTAAACCTGCTTTAAACGTCTTTGAAATTTGCAAAAGTTGCCCATATTTTCGGTAATATTCCGCTTGATAGGCTTTTGCCAGTTTTTCGCTGGTGGCTAATCTTTGAATAAGGTTTAATCCCAATCCATTACCAATATCAACGGTTCTTGTGATTTTATACATTTTAATCCTCCTTTAACATTGCGATTCTGTCTTCGATCATTTCAAGCTGTGCATATAACAAGGTTTCAATGCCCTTTAAGGCATCTTGAATTTCACAAGGCTCTAACGCTTCAATATCGGTGCGTCCGGCTAGAATATTTAATAGCGTGATCGGTTGGTGTAACGCGCTAATGTCTCTTTCTAAAACCTCAAGTTGTAGTGTTTTATCTTTGGTATTAGCGTTCATTGCGCACCTCCGCCATAGCTGAAGTGAACGCAATAGGGCAAACGCCCGCCATAAGTGCGGTGTTTTTTGTGATAGTTTTCATTGTGGATATTCTCAATTGTGTTAGTAATTTTGATGTATCGCCATTAAGTGGGTGCGATACGGCTTCAACTACCGCAATTGATCGGCTCGGGTTATTCGTGCGATTACTCGCCTTATTTCCCCGTATAGACCGTATCGCAAAATCGATACTTCTCGGGCGGTGTTCGCCCTGTGAAGGGTAAATTTGAGATAAAAAAATACCGCTTGAATAACGCTTGCGGTCTGCGTCAATTGTGATAGTGCTTGCAATACTACCGCCAACGGTATTTTTAATCAAGGCTAAATTACGCATTTTTCACCTCCAAAATCACAAAATACGGGGCAACTTGTGCGGTGGCTTGCTTGATACTGTCGGCATTTATGCGAACGGTATAGCGTGGGAATAAGGAAAAATGTTTTTTGGTATTGCGTAAGTCTGAACGGCTTACGGCTTTGAATAGATAAAGCATTGCTGTAACTCCAGTGAATAAATTTTGAGAAGTTACCGCGAAAGTTCTCAGGCTTGGGCGGTAACGTGTTACGGGCTGAGAAACTGCGATCACTGGAACACAGCAAAGGGCGAAACCTTTCCCATAACACGCTACCATAGAAGAACACGCCATTTTTAGGCGTTCTTTAGGTGTGTTTGTGCTACGCATAAAAAAACACGCATTAAGAGGCGTGCATTTATCCGCCAGTGATATATCGTTCGAGTTCTCAGGCTCGGCTACAGAATTTGCTGTAGCGGTAAAAATACTAAAAAAATCACCGCACTTTGTAAAGGGGGTTGGTTGTGAATTGTTTTCATATTTGATATAATTATTTTGAATTAAATTCATAGTTAATCCTTTGGGTTTAGTTCATTCGTTTTATTTGTTTAACTTAACTAGAAGCTCCATAACATTGATATTGGCATCTTGTTTAGTGATACCCTGTTAAATAGCATTGCTGTAACATATCAATAGGAAACTAATTAATTATTCAATAAGGCGTATTAGTAAAATCCTTTAATAGCGGGGCTACTGGTTTCAGTAGCCTTTGCTATATCTGCTATTCAACCAAACCAAAATTGGTTCGGTTCATTCGCTGTAACAATGCTTCAAGGTTCGCTTTGCGTTGTTTAAACGGCATATCCAATACAAATAACGTGGTATTTGTCTGCTGCAGTAATTTGAGCAAATTAAGTTGATTTGTCGTAAAGCTATCTCGCACATTTGCCACGCCTGTTCTTTCTTTCCAGTGGTGGACGTTTTCGCCTAAAAGCAAGCTATCTAACATTACTTGTTCATTGCTAAAGTGATAGGGCTTCAATTCTTTGCCTTGGCGTTGGTAATAGTCTTTGATGGCGTCTGTCATTGCGCGATTGTGGTCAATCGTGGCAAGCCTTGCTTTAGTTCGTTCTAAAGTATTGCGGTGAATATTTGGCGCAACCTGTGCTAATTGCTTTTCTGCTTCGATAAAGTGCTGGCGGATTGCGTGGCCCACTTCGTTTTTTTCCAATAAGCAAAGGTGTTTCGCCATATCGAAAGTAATGATGTAATCAATCAACTTTTGCGGGCGTGCTTTTGATAATTGTTTATTTATATTCTCTATTTCGGGCGTAAATTGTTCACTATTTGCGCTCCCCCGTTTTGGGGAACTCAAATTTTCAACAATAATAAAATCACTGTCTTTAATAAATGAACATTCTTCAATACGGTTTTTTATCCACGTTGAAAAATCTCGCCCAATTTGCAAAGCTTTATGCAAATTACGCGCATTTACGCCATTTATTTCCTTGTGGTGGAATTTGTGCGTTATTGGCTCTAAAAGTAATTTCAATGCGTTATTCATTATTGCCCCCTTGTCGCTTTCTGTTCTTCAATCCAAGCATTCACTTCCTCTAAATCCCAGCGGATAAAGTTTTGTGAAAAGCGGATTGGCTGCGGGAATTGATTTGCTTTAACTAGCTCATTTAATTTTGTGCGGCCAAAGCCAACAACGGCAGTAACTTCTTTGCCTGAAATCAATTTTTTAGATTGGGTTTGTGATTGGTTCATAAAAAATACCTCTCGTTAGTTTAACTTTGTGAAACCTTGTTAGGGTTCGTTGAGTTGTCTAGACGAGAGGTATTTAATAATTTTTTCTAAAATAGAGTAATTGTACTAATGCCCTTATTAGATATAAAAAGGGTCTTTTTGTTGTAATTATTTTTTCTTACTTTGCCTTTTTCGCTTTATTCCTGTACCTACGAGAGGATCGACTGTCTTTATCCAAGATTTCACAGTATATAAAGTTTGTGTTAGATCAAGCATAAAAATAACTTCTTTTGCTACATACTCAATAGATAGCATATTATTTTTAGACCATATTTCAGTTGCTTTTTCTTCTGCATTGAGTTGATCTTGTGATTTCTTTCTTGGTTTTTTTGCGTTGATGTAACCTTGAATAGAAGGGGCTGATTCATTTAATTTATGGATATAATCGATCTCGTGTTTTATTTTTGTATCAATTATAGCTTTTATTCCACAATTACAAAGTTCATCAAATTTATTTAATATCTCCACAAAATTGTTTACTTGCTCTTGAGTTCCACCAAGATTAAATAATGCTTTTACAATTAAATTGCTCTTTGCTTGATTAGTTGTTTTTATGATGTTTAATATACCCTCTAAATCTTCAAAGATTTTTTCAGAACGTTCAATATCTTTCCCGTTTTCTATTCTAGATATAATAAACTGCGTGAATTCTTTTCCTTGTGGGGCTGATTTATAGGCCTCATCAACTGCCTTGGTTAAATCTTTAATTAAACTTATTATGTTTGTGGTTGTATCTTGTGATGCTTGCATAAATGCCCCTTTAGCATTTGCCCTTATGAATGGAAACGCCCCAACAAGTAAGGTGCTTGCTTTCGGTGATCAGCCTAGGGGCGTTTTGTTTAGTTGTTATTTCTTTTGATTAACTGGTGGCGTTGTAGGTCTTGGTGGTGGTGTTTTATTAGATACTTTTAGATTAAATCCTTCAGCAATTTGTTGAGTTAATGGAACAGAAGATTGCGTATTTCTTTCTTCTATATTTAGTGTAACAAAATTTTCATTTTTATTTGTCATTTTACCCTCCTGTTGGATTTTGAGTTGTTGAAATTATTAAATTATTAGGTGGTTCGGATATACTGATATATTCAGCCTTATACAAACTTTTCATATTTTGTGACATTGAAAATACTTCTGCTTGATATATACAAAGCTCACATAATCCATTCAATTCATTTATAGAAATAACAATACCTCTAATAAATAAATCTTTATCCCATATTGTTATGTCTATCCAATCATTTCTTTTTAATTTTAGTAGTTGATAGTTTGTACTATAATTTCCATATTTACTTGATATATTGAATTTTAATAAGATTGATGATAACCATTCCTTATGCTCAATAAAAGATAGTAATAACCCCCAAATTAAAGAAGCCACTCCAGCTTTTATTACCTCTTGATAAGGTATTTGAGCTTTATCACTATTAAAATCCCAAACGCTTAATATTTTGACATTTTCAATAGAAAAGTTTATCCGTCCAACTTCTATTAATAACTCAGCCATATAATAGAATTGAAGAATGGCATAAGACATCACGCCGTTAAAAACAATAAACAAAGAGTATTTAAAACTGCTCCAAGGTTTATGTTCTATAATTTTATCTAGAAGCATTGTTGTGATAATTCCAGGAAAAAGGATCATTATCATTTTTATACTTAACTCATCCACAATAACCCCTTAATAAGTGCCTACCTGAAAATCAACGTGCAAAATTTAACCTACTTTCAATTCATTTGTATTTTAACCCATTTTTATACTCTTTCTCAAAGATTTCTCTTGTTACTTTCAATGCTTGAGCCTTGCCACGTTCTGCGCCTTTTTCCATAAAGTGACGTCCTTTCATCTTTGCCGTGCCATATTCAACCATCCACCAATAAAATGGATCGGTTCTATCTTTTACCACTTGCCCAACTCTCGCCATTTTTCGCCCTTTAGTTCGCATTACTCTGACATTAGTTATCCCGCTTAATCCATTTTTTGCCACCCTTGTTTTGTGCCTGATATTATTTTTTACCGTTCCTTTTTGTCTGAAATTTGTACTTGCTTTTAAAATTGGTACGGTTGGCTTAATGGCTTTTTCTAATTCTCTTGCCCCTGCATTTAAGGCTTTCCTAATTGGTTTTCTCGCATTTTTTGCAATATCTTTTATCGTCTTGTTTATATTGCGCTCTATTTCTTTCAATCCTGTTATTTTTACTGATACGCTCATTTTATTTGCTCCAATAATAAAAAATAGAATAAAGTATGCCACTGTAAATCAGTAAATAAATTAATTCATTGTTCATAAACTTCCTTTGATATGCAAATTTGCACATCGGTTATAAATCTATTCCGTTAAATTGTTCTAATGCTTGTTGATGTTCGTTAGATAGTTCAAAAATCACATCACCATATTCAAGCTGATAAGTGCCAAAAGACATTAAAAAGGCGATCGCTGGGTCAATCTTATTGGCTGCCTTTTTCTTGTTCGGCTTAATATTGGCGTTTGCGTCCGTTTCCATTACGACGTTAGACAATGCCCACGCAAGCACGGGATCGCCATTATGTTCTATCATTTGGCGATTAATTAGCACTTCTGTTGATTTTGCCACGGGGCTAAAGCGTTGATAGGTTTGTGGGAATGGCTCTACTTCTAGCCCTGCTGCTTGTAGCTGGGTTCTTAGGTGTGTGGCATTCCATACATCAAAGCCAATCATTTTAATGTTGAATTGTTCGGCATCTTTCAAAATATCATCGCGGATTTTGTCATAATCGATACAATCCCCCTCTGTTACTCTTAGCCAACCTTGGCGCACCCATTGGCGATAGATAGCGCGGTTTTTGTTGGCTACATTGTTAAGCTGATATTCAGGCAAATAATGGCGAGTGATCAACCGCACTTTCTTTTCTTGTGGGAAGGTGTAGCAAATACTGGTTAAATCGTTGGTTGAAGAGAGATCCAAGCCCATATAGCAATCTTGGTGTAGTAAATCTTGCTCTGTATAATCTCGTTTGCACTGCACCCAACTACCCTCACTTAGCCACGGCGTTTGACCTTGACACCATACATTAAAGCGTTTAGTGAGCATTTCTACCCATTCGGACGGTATGCCACGGGCTTTTTTGATGGTGTTTTCAAAATCAAGTTGCGGGATAGATTTGTTAATATTTGGATTGGCTTTGATCCAGTTTTCAGGCTGGTCAATTTCGCTTTCATCATCTAATTCAAAAATCAGAATAAACAAGCTATCATTCTGTTCATTGCCTACCAGAATTTGGGCGCAATAGTCATAATGCTGTTTGCACGCTGAAATGGTGTTACTGCCTGCGGTTGTGATGGCAAATAATAGCCCCTCTGGTCTTGCACCTTGTCCAAGTTCTAACGCACTGTAAACGCTGTTGTCTGCGTGTAGGTGATATTCATCAACAATAGCAAGGCTTGGGTTAGTTCCTTCAATGGTGCTAGATTTCGCCGCCAGTGGACGCATTAAGCTGTTATTTTTAGGGTTGATCAGTTTATGCTGTTGAATGCTGATCCGCTTTTTCAATGGTGCAGAAAGCAAGCACATTTGGCGCGCATCATCAAAAACAATACGCGCCTGATCACGGCTTACGGCTGCAGTGTAAATGTCTTGTTGCCCTTTTTCCATAATCAGAAACCAATTCGCCAGTACTGCCGCCACTGTGGATTTTGCGTTCTTCCTTGCAACTTGCACATAGGCAGATCGGTATTTCCGCAAGCCTGTATCTTTACGCTTGAAGCCAAGCAAATTAGCAAAAAGAAAAATTTGCCAATCAGATAATTCTATCGGCTGCCCTCTTAAATGCCCTTTGACGTGCGGACATAAGCGAGAAAAAGCGAGGAATTTTCGCACCGCACTTTCATCAAAGAAATAATCAGGGTTGCTTAAATCCGAAAAATAACGGGCTACGGCTTGTTTTATTTTTTGGCAAGCGATAATTTCCCCATTTTGTACCTGTTCAGCGTAAAGATTCCACGGCATTTACATCACCAAGATTTCATCAATTGCATCCGTTTCTTCCGTTTCTACGGGATTTTTACGACGGCTAACAGGATCGAAACCTAGCAAGGAAGACATTTTAATCATCACTTTTTCCGCATCTGATTTCGCAGACAATGCGGGATTGCGCGATTGTGTTCCTTGAGAATTGACAATAATAAAGCCATTTTTTGCTAAATCTGCCACAGAATGACGCCAAATTGCGTAGTTTTCGCAATAAATTTCAAGGTTTGTTAAATCTTCAGGTTTAATATCGCCACGTTCTGAAAGTTGCTTAATGCGTGCTTTCCATTGCGATTTAGCAATCTCATCTAAAAATTCAGGTGCTTTATAGCTTTTTCGTTTATTCATTGTTTTCCTTATTTTCAAAAAAATCACTGTGCATAAAAATTTGAGGGGGCGGGCGGTTCTAAGGCTTTCAGCTTTTCTTTTCAAAACTCCCCCCACCCTGTCTATCTCATTGTTTTTAAAGCAAAACGCAAAATTGCGTTCACCTATCTCATTGATTTTAAAACAAACCTCAAAATTGAGGTTTGCAAAATCAATTTTTGGATTTTGTCTAATCAACGCGCCCAATTTGGGGCTGGTTCAGTTGTTTCGATATCGCAACGGTTGAAGTGTTTCGATATCGAAACAGTTGGCTTGCAACCGTGTACATATGTACACAACTGAATGAACTGTGGACATATGCCAACGGTTGAAGTAGTGATGGTTATATCACCACAACTTACTTCTTCGCCCCAAATCCGCGCTTATCTATCACCCTTGTCTTGTAGCTGTGGCAATCACGGCATAAGGCCTGATGATTACTTACTACCCAAAAGAGCGGATCAGCTTGCCCATTCTCTACGGGCTTGATGTGGTCTATCACTGTTGCTGGCGTATGTAATCCCTTTGCTAAACACATCACGCATAACGGATTATGCTTTAAGTATTGCGTGCGGTATTTACTCCATTTGTGATCGTAGCCTCTTGCACTACTACTTGGGCGGTTGTCCTTTGGTTTGGTCTGGTGTTCTTCACATCTGCCAGATTTCACGCGATTACGACAACCAGGGAAAGAACAACGCTTTAAAGGTTGATAAGGCATAACATCACCTTAATAGATACAGGGTTCGCGGTACACTTCCCACAGGGATTTGATTGTCATCGGCACAATCGTTTGATTAATGTCCGTGGTGATTTCCCTGTTAGTGTAAAGGTGCGCAATATACATCAAGCAGCCCACTTTGATTGTGGGATAAAAAGGGATTGTGGTTGCGGTTTCTTCTTCCGCAAAAGTTTTCCCTATATGACATTGCGCCACTTCGATTGATACCACGGCATAACGTTCTAACAAGTCATCATCAAGATCAAAATCTTCCATTATGTTCAAGTGTGCTTTGATTTCCTCTAGCGAAATAACAAGATCAACGTTCGCCATAAGCTTCCCCTTCCTTACACATTAACTGAAGTTCTCTGTGTTCGTCCTTGCTGTCGATTACTGAATAAATATCCCAATGTTGATCACCATATTTCACCCGCATTTTTCTTGTTACATTGGGCAAATAACGAATGCGCACGCGGATAATATTTTCACCTAATTGAAATGGCCCACTAAAATATTCGCGCCCTTGCAAGGGTTCAATACTTGCCCGCACCGTTGCCACATCTTCCCAAAATGTTTTATTGCCACCATAAGGATTGAGCTGCTTTTCTTTCTCGTGATTGCGCGCTTGCAAGGTGATCACTTTGTTATATTTTCCGGCTCTAATCGTTCTCGCCATTGTTACCACCTTTTTTCACTTCTACGGTCTGTTTCCACGCTTGGCTAAATTCATCACCACCAACATAAGGCGAAAGCCCTTCACGTCTGCGCACTTCATTAGGGTTCATAATGCCGGCTTTAATTGCCGTGTCGTAACTATTGAAGCGATCGTTTTGACTGGTTCGCAATAAATCACTGGTATCAAATTCAATTAAATAACGCTGCTTGCTTTGGCGGCTAACGTCCACCATCAGCGCATCTTTTAACTGCTGTTCAAAGTTAGTCAGCCACGGGCGCAAGGTTTGCGATAAAAAAGCACGGCTTGCTTCGCTAAAATTGGAATAGCTACTATTGGAATAATCTTGCAAAAAGATCGGGCTGATATTGTAAATGCGCGCAATATCGGAAATCGTAAACGTGCGGCTTGCTAACCATTCCGCATCTTGGTTTGTCATTCCTAACTGCTTATATTCCATTGAGCCTTCAAGCACTGGCGTTTTACCTGCATTTTTTGCCCCTTTGTAACGTTCCAAGGCTTTCAATGCTTTCTTGCCTTTGGCTTCGTCTAACCATTCTGCCGTTGTAATTAGTCCGCTGGCCATCAAGCCATTCTTCATCACTGCTGCGCCGTGTTTTTGCTGTGCCATTCCTAAGCCTACGGTTTCGCGACAAATTGCAATCGGTGAACGTCCCATAAAGCCATCAAGTGAAGAATGACGCAAGTGCAACACTTCATCTTGCAAATAATTCTTTGTTTTGCCGTCTAAATCGGTGATTTGATAAATATGCTCACCTTTTGGCGTGCGTAGAATATTCACCGCGCTAGGCTGATAAGGCGTAAGGCTGACTGGCTCACCTTGCTTATTCCACTCAATCACCGCATACGCATTCCCATTTAGTAAGCAATGGCGCATCAGGGTATATTTAAATTGATACGGTGTTTGATTACGGTTCGGCATTTCATTCAATAAATAATCAACAGGGTGATCAAAAACACGCTCACGCCCATCTTGCTTTAATTGATACAAATAGCACGGCATAGACGCCACCGCTTCCGCAATCACGGTAACGGCATTCATTACTGCAGGCAAGGCTTCCGCTGTCTGTGGACTAACAAATTCACCTGCTGATGTATTTGCCACGCCTAAATAAGAAATTAACTCATCAACGCTTAGCGGCTGGCTACGTTGTTCTGTCTTGCGTTTAAATGGCCACATTTTACAACTCCGCTAAATCAGCCCAATAAGACAAAAGTGCAGTGTTTTTTTGCTGCATTTTTGCTTTGGCTTGCGCCATTGAACGTTGAGCAATCTGCACATTACTTTCAGGATAAGCGGGAAGACTGGTTACAGTAATTTCTACCAATTCCGCATTATTGACTGTTCTCAAACACGGCTCTGCCTCAAAATCCCACGCTTCCGCCTTGGCATAAAAGCCAAAAGACATTCCAGAAATATCGCCACGTTCTACACTGACTAATAAATCACGCCCTAATGTAGTGTCTGGTGGGGTAAGCTCAAAACGTAACCCTATGCTATCTTCCTCTAATTTCAACGTTCCCGCACTGGTTCGCCCAAGTAGCTTAGTGTGATCGTGTTCAAATAACGCTCGCACATCTTGCCCACTGGCTAAACTCTCAGCAAAAGCATTTGTAGCAAACTGTTCAACAAAATCTCCCCAAATCAATTCACTTGAACTATTCCATCGCACCACATAGCCCACCAGTTTTTTATCTTGCGCTTGAATATCTGATGAACGGATTTCAAAATCTTTATTCATATTCTACCTACTGACAAAAAAGGGGCTGAATGCCCCTCTGATTGGTTATGCGGTTGTTTCAATAAACTTAATGGCGTTACTATCCACCACGCCACCGCCTAAATATTTATCCGTATGAACTTTATAAAAGCCAGGTTCGGTGATATTGTCTGGGCGAGTACGCACGCCAGTTTCGTGATCCACAATGTAATAACCTCGTTTAAAATCACCAAAAGCAAGCACTGCCTTTCCAGCGCCACCTATTGGCATTGTTTCCAAATAATAAACTGGGCGACCTAATAACGTGCTTGGCGCATCAACCGTTAAACCATCACGCCAAATAAAATCACCGTTTTTATTTTTCAATTTCTGCAAAGTAGCGGCAATGCTTGAACTCATCACCCAAACCGCATTTTTACGGTATTTACTATGCAAGGTGTAGAATAAATCGATCAACGTGTCCGCCGTGATTTTATCCGCACTGGTTACTTCTAATTTTTGCAACTCGCCAAAAGTACGGGTTTTATCGTTCGCCGTTGAACGAGTGTAAGCCAATAGCCCTTTTGCTTTTTTATCGCCATCACCTGAAGTTAAATCTACTTCTTCGGTTTCCGTGAAGCTCTCGCTAATTTCTTCGGTAAGCCAGCCCAACACATCAATAGAAGAAAAATCCAAAATCTCTTGGGTTGTTTTCGGGTAAGCATAGATTGGATTTAATGCAATGGTGACTTCATTTAATTTTGGTGTGTTAGTGCCAGAACGTACTTGACCTTCCTCACCGTGTTTCACAATCGCACCGCCAGCAGAAACCAATTTCTTATATTCTTTCGCACCAACAGGCAAACGCACCACATTAGCAATTTGACGCATTACGCTATCATCTGTTAAGCGTTTCATCACTTGCTTATCTAATTGAGGGATTACGGAATAGCCGCCATCATCATTTGCTGTAGTGGAAAGATTAGAACGCAATTCACCCGTTTTAATGTAATGGCGTAACTCTTCATTACTAAATTGGGCTTTGTTGCTGGTTTCTACTGGCTCTCCTTTTTGACTTCGTTCTTCATCTGCTACCGCTTCATAGCGAGCAATTTCATCATTCAACTGCGTTACTGAATTTTTTAATTTTGCAAAATCTGCGCTTTCTTCCTCTGTTAAACTACGCTTTTCCCCATCAGCTTTATTTAAAAGATTGCGCATTTCTTCGACCGTTTTCGCCTTTTGTTGGCGAAGTTCTAATAATTTTTTAAACATAAATTAGATCCTTATTATTGATATTGAAATTCATAGTGCAAATTAGCAGAAATCCAAGCCGCTTGATTTTCATCATAGCTATAACTAAATTTTGCCAATCTGAACGTTTCTAATACGGAAATATCAGCACCAGCAAGCATATCTGTTACTATTTCGGCAACCTCATCTAAGGCGTCTTCAGTCATATAAAACGGCAAATAAATCCCAACCGTTAAAACACCATCGCCTTGATTTCCGCACATTGTCATTTCTTCTAGCATCACTTCATCAATAAAAACCGCAATCGCCGGCAATTCTTTTTCAATATCAGCAAAAACCGGGCGACCATTAATAAAATAGTTAATCCCTTTAATCTGTCCTTGAAGATTAGCTAAAACCTGTTTTCTAATTTCACTATGAATATTCATTTTTTTGCCTCAAATTTCTTCTTAATTAAGAAGGCTACAATTAGCCCATATCACAAGATAAACAGATATTTAGGAAAGTAAATAGCTTATTTTTTAGGCGATTAGATACGGTAAGTTATGAAAAGTTAATAAAGTTCAAGCGATTATTTTTTAATCAAAGAAAGGAAAGAAAATAGGATTTTAAAGGGTGAACACCGGTTAACACTGGTGAACACTAGTGTTCACCCTAAAAATAGAATATAAGATATTAATATATAACTATTTTTTCTTTAAAATTTTAAAAGGTGAACACGGTGAACACAGTTATAAAAAAATATATTTGATTTAATAAAAAGTAAGAATAGAATAGCGAGGCATAACAAATGAATTTGGCGTGATTTTTAATTTTGGTAACAAGGTTAGTAACAAGATATTATTTTATTATAATAATGTTATTTAAAAACAATCACATAAAATTGTTTTCAAGTCCTGTTGGGGCACCAACTAGCTAAACAAAGCCTTTCATAACGCCTCAAAATGCTTTTTAAATATCTGTAATTTCAAGGGTTTGTCGTATTTTGCTTATCGCATCTCATCATAGCTAATTGATTTAAAACGCTGATTTTAGTAACTATGATAGTAACCATATGCGGAATGTAGTTACTAACCGCTTTTTCATAGTTACTAAAATGAGTCTCTTAGATATGCCAAGGGTTACAAATTGACATATAGGACAAAATAGTTGGTCTTTTGAGCTTTATACTTTTTATTTCAATAGCTTATTATCAAAACTAATAAAACACTTCTTCTCCTTCCGGACGAGTTTTAAATCGGCGGTGAAGCCACATATAAAGCGACGGATCTTTTTTTATTTCTCGCTCAATTGCTTGATTCACTCGAGTAACAATAGCAACATCATCTTCACAATCACTAAAATCAATCGGAGCAGAAATAGAAATAGTGTAACCAGAGCCATCTTTATTGCGTAATGGTGTAAAAGGGATAACTAAACTTTGCGGAACACTGCGTTTTAAAAATGCAGTACCAGTGGTAGTCGCAGCATTTTTTACTGCAAAAAACGGCACGAATACTGCACTTTTTCGTCCATAATCGTGATCCGGTGCATACCAAATAGTTTCCCCTTGACGCAATGCTCTAATCATCCCACGTAAATTATGGCGATCGAGCATCGATTTATTGGAGCGTATACGCCCTTTTGTTTGTAGCCAATCAAACAACGGATTGTCGTTCGGACGATAAACACCGATACCTTGATGATAAAGCCCGAGTATTCTTGCGCCTAATTCTAGCGTCAGAAAATGAATACCAACCAAAATAATACCGCTATCTGCTTTAGTCAAGTAATCCAGCCCTTCAATTTTAGACCATTTTTTAATCCTGTTATCTGACCAAAACCACGCCATTCCAGTTTCAATAATAGCCATTCCAACGGCTTGGATATTCTGTTTTAACAGTTCTTGTCGTTGTAATTCACTCATTTCAGGAAAACAAAGTTCTAGATTACGACGAGCTATCGCTAAACGACGTTTACCGAATTTAAATTTGCTGAATAATTTACCCAAACCGTGTCCTATTTTCACTAAACAAGGGTACGGCAAGAATAAAATCAGACGAAACAAGATAATTCCAAGCCAAAGAATCCAATATTTAGGTAGGAAAAAAGAAAATTGAAATTGTGGTAACTGTTGATTTTTCATTGATTACTGCAAACTAAATAATTCAAATATTAACTATTTTAACGGAAAGTACCGGAAATAGCATTATTCAAGACGGAGCTGTGGTAAAATCGCCAGCAAAATTTGTTTATGGAGAAAACTATGGTTCAATATTCCACTCAATTTAATCACGCTAAAGTCTTAGTCCTTGGCGATGTGATGTTAGACCGTTATTGGTTTGGTGCAACTAATCGTATTTCCCCTGAAGCACCTGTTCCTGTGGTAAAAGTACAACAAAACGAGGAACGTGCTGGCGGTGCAGCTAATGTTGCGATGAATATCGCCAGTTTAAATGTGCCGATTAAATTGTTGGGAATGACTGGTCAGGACGAAGCAGCACAGGCATTAGTGAAACTGTTGACAGATCAGAAAATTGATTGTGATTTTGTGCGTTTAAATTCTCATCCGACCATTACCAAATTACGAATCCTTTCTCGCCATCAACAGTTGTTGCGCCTTGATTTTGAAGAGAACTTTCACGATATTCAATCTAATGAGTTACTTTCTCGTTTGCAACATTATATTGCAGAATATGGTGCATTAATTCTATCTGATTACGGTAAAGGTACCTTATCACAAGTACAACAGATGATTCAAATTGCACGCCAAGCTAATGTGCCTGTGTTAATTGATCCAAAAGGTACAGATTTTGAGCGTTATCGTGGTGCAACTTTATTAACGCCTAATATGTCAGAATTTGAAGCAGTAGTCGGCGCTTGTCACAGTGAACAGGAAATTGTTGATAAAGGATTAGCATTGATCAAACAATTGGATTTGACAGCATTGTTAGTTACTCGCTCTGAAAAAGGAATGACCTTAATTCGTCCAGAGCAAGAGGCATTTCATCTACCAACGCAAGCACAGGAAGTATTTGATGTAACCGGTGCCGGAGATACTGTGATCAGTATTCTTGGTACAGCAATTGCTGATGGTCGCAGCTTGGAAGAGGCTTGTTATTTAGCCAATGTTGCTGCCGGTATTGTGGTTGGTAAATTGGGTACTTCCACTGTTTCTACCGTAGAATTGGAAAATGCAATTCATCGCCGCAGCGAAAACGGCTTCGGTATTATGAGCGAACAGGAGTTGAAACAAGCAGTAGCAAAAGCCAAAGCACGTGGTGAAAAAATTGTGATGACCAACGGTTGTTTCGATATTTTACATCCGGGACACGTTTCCTATTTAGCCAATGCGCGTAAATTGGGCGATCGTTTGATCGTTGCAGTCAATTCAGATGCCTCAGTAAAACGCTTAAAAGGCGAACAACGCCCAATTAATAATCTTGAAACTAGAATGGCGGTACTCGCTGGTTTAGCATCAGTTGATTGGTTAGTAGCGTTTGAAGAAGAAACCCCACAACGCTTAATCGGCGAAATTTTGCCTGATTTATTAGTTAAAGGTGGTGATTACAAACCGGAAGAGATCGCTGGTAGTAAAGAGGTTTGGGCAAACGGTGGGGATGTCAAAGTACTTAACTTTGAAAATGGTTACTCAACCAGCAATATGATTAAAAAAATTCAGTCGCTTAAATAAGGATTATACGAAGTTATGAAATTTATCTCTTTTAATATTAATGGATTACGCGCCAGACCCCATCAATTACATCAGCTAATTGAGCAATATCAACCGGATGTTTTAGGGCTACAAGAGATTAAAGTTGCTGATGAAGCCTTTCCACACGAAATTGTTGCCGATTTTGGATACCACGTTTTTTATTACGGACAAAAAAGCCATTATGGTGTCGCACTATTAACAAAGCAACAACCGTTAGCGGTACGAAAAGGCTTCTCTACTGATGCAGAAGATGCACAACGCCGTATTATTATGGCAGATTTGGCAACACCTTTTGGTCAACTAACAGTAATTAACGGCTATTTTCCACAAGGAGAAAATCGCAGCCACGAAACCAAATTTCCAGCAAAAGAAAAATTCTATCGTGATTTGCAACACTATTTAATCAATGAGCATAATGCTGAAAATCCTGTTTTAGTGATGGGTGATATGAATATCAGTCCAACCGATTTGGATATCGGTATCGGTGAAGAAAATCGAAAACGTTGGTTACGCACAGGGAAATGTTCTTTTTTGCCTGAAGAGCGAGAATGGTTACAAAACTTATATCAATATGGGTTGGTTGATACTTTCCGAGCTTTACATCCACAAGTAAATGACCAATTCTCTTGGTTCGATTATCGCTCCAAAGGTTTTGATGATAATCGTGGCTTACGTATTGATTTAATTTTAGCTAATCAAACTTTGGCACAGCGCTGTATCTCTGCCGGCATCGCTAAAGATATTCGTGCAATGGAAAAGCCATCCGATCACGCACCGATTTGGGCGGAATTTAAATAACTTCTTATAATTTTGCTATTCCTTAAAATGCATTGGAATAGCAAAATTTTTCGACTTTTCTATTTAATCAAAGGAAATCCAATGTCTACTGTTTTAAATCAACTCGTTGAATTGCTTAAACTTGGAAAAGAAAGGTTGATCCGTTTCAATCCTTAAAAATAAAAAAACGTGCATAAATCACTTTATGCACGTTTCAATAACGTTAATCCGTTAACAGTTATAACTGTTCAGGAAGTTCATCCTCAATGACACAGTTTTCCGCTTCATAAACCTCTTTATCATAGCTTAATAACGGTTCAACTTTCCAGATATTCTCAGCATAATCAATGATCGAACGATCAGAGGAAAAATACCCCATATTAGCGGTATTAATCAATGCAGATTTTGCCCACGCCTGCGGTTGTTTATAATGTTGATCCACTTGTTTTTGAATCTCAACATAAGCACGAAAATCAGCCATTACTTGGTAATAATCACTGAACAAATTCAGTTCATTTTGATAACGCATCGGATCTTGCGGTGAGAAGTGTCCAGAAGTAATTTGCTGAATAACCGTATTTAATTCTGGTTCACGTTCAAAAAATTCAAAAGGAGAATAGCCTTTCGCCCGTAATGCTTCAACCTGCTCAACCGTATTACCAAAAATAAAGATATTTTCTTGACCCACCATATTGAGAATTTCAACATTAGCGCCGTCTAATGTTCCCACAGTTAATGCGCCATTCAATGCAAATTTCATATTACTTGTGCCAGAAGCCTCGGTTCCCGCCAAAGAAATTTGTTCAGAAACATCCGCAGCCGGAATAATGATTTGTGCAAGGCTAACACCGTAATTCGGAATAAAGACTACTTTAATTAAATCTTTAATACGTCCATCATTATTAATCACTTCTGCTACATCATTAATCAAGTTAATAATTTTCTTCGCTGTGTGATAAGCACTTGCAGCTTTACCGGCAAAGATAAAAACACGTGGTGTCCAGTCTGCATCTGGATTTTTCAAAATCTGGTTGTAGCGATAGATAATGTGAAGTACATTCAATAATTGACGTTTATATTCGTGAATACGTTTTACCTGCACATCAAATAATGCGTTCGGATTCACTTCAATACCAAGATGATATTTGATGTACTCCGCTAAACGTTGTTTATTGCTGAATTTAACGCGTTGGAAATCAGATAAAAATGTTTCATCATCAACAAATTGGTTTAATTGACTTAATTCATCCAACTCTTTACGCCAATTTTTACCAATCTTACTATCAATCAATTTCGCCAACTCAGGGTTAGCAATCGCGATCCAACGACGAGGCGTTACGCCGTTTGTTACATTGGTAAAACGTTCAGGATAAATTTTCGCAAAATCAGCAAAAATAGATTTCACCATTAAATCGGAGTGGATTTTGGCAACGCCATTAATCTTATAGGAACCAATCACTGCCAACCACGCCATTCTAACACGTCGACCATTATCCTCATCAATGATAGATACACGACGAATAAAATCTTCACCGTAGCCTTTAGCACGCAAATCATTCAAGAAGTTTTCGTTAATTTCAAGGATAAGCTGTAAATGGCGAGGCAAGATTGAGCCTAGCATTTCAATTGGCCAAGTTTCCAATGCTTCACTCATCAATGTATGATTAGTATAAGAGAAAATGTTACAGCACATTTCCCAAGCTTTTTTCCACTCATAACCGTGCTCATCAATTAACAGACGCATTAATTCAGGAATTGCCAATACTGGATGGGTATCATTTAGGTGAATTGCTACTTTTTCTGCCAAATTATCCAAACTATCAAAAATATCTAAATGACGACGTAAAATATCTTGTACAGAAGCAGACGTTAAGAAATGTTCTTGTCTTAAACGTAATTCACGACCCGCTGTAGTGGAGTCATCAGGATATAGTACACGTGATACATTTTCAGAAAAGTTCTGTTTTTCCATTGCTGCGAAATAATCACCACGATTAAAATCGTTTAGGCTAAACGCATCACTGGATTGTGCCGACCACAAACGCAATGTGTTGGCAACATCGTTGTCATACCCCGGAACTAATTGGTCATAACCAAGAGCAATTACTTCATCAGAAGGTTTCCAAATACATTTGTTGTTTTCATAATAAATTTGGCCTCCAAAACGGATAGGAATTTTTTTACTTGGACGATTAAATTCCCAAGCAATATTCTGTGCCAACCAACCATCCGGCTTTTCCACTTGACGACCATTTTCAATTTCCTGTTTAAACATTCCATAATCATACCGAATACCATAGCCGGTAGCAGGAATACGCAATGTCGCCAAACTATCCAAGAAACAAGCGGCTAAACGTCCTAAACCACCATTACCTAAACCAGGATCTTCTTCCTGATTCAAGATATCTTCTAAATCCAAACCTAATTCTTTAAAGGCTTGTTTCATCGCTTCGTACACATCTTCTGCAATCATTGCATTGCTAAATGCACGACCCATTAGAAATTCCATTGAAAGATAGTAAACACGGCGTGATTTCTCGTGTTTAATAGCACGACGAGTATGTAAACGAGATTGTGCGCTTAAGTCTCGAACAGTATAAAGTGCAGCATTCAACCAGTTTGTCAATTTTGCTTCAGAAGGCTCACAGCAGAGGTTATAAATTAATTTTGAAACGATAGTTGCTTTAAGAGATTCAACATCTCTTGCTGGTGCATGATAAGAAAATTTTATTGTGTTTGATGACATTTTTTATCTCCGATACGCAAATTTTTGCGGCGGCTATCCTATGTCATTTTGTCGATTTTTTCAATGATTTATGCTTATTCTTTACACTAAAACCGTTTAAAAAACACTTACTTTGATAATCACTGCAAAAAAACTAAATAACTTAAATTTGAAATAATTAATCTATCACAAAAAATTACTGCTATTTTGAATATCTTTTCTGTTTTTGATCAAAGTTATCATTAATTTATAAAGGTTTTTTTGTATATTGATTCCATTGATTCTTGGTAATTATTCCAGATCAATGGGTTAAACTAAAAACAAAATTATTAGATATTTATCAACCGGAATGTGACAGTTTACGCTTTTACCATCTAGGTAGTAAATGACGAAAAAAGTTGAACATCATAGCGCTAAACCAGCATTTGATATTTTCCAAGATACGATTATTTTATGATCGCCAACCTATAGTTCCCACTAAAATAGTGTAAGATTAGCAATTCATTATTATTCTTTAAAAATCAATAAGTTAATAACTTAAAATATCCCATTTTTATTTTATGATATATGCGTCCACCGCATATAAATAAAAAGATTGGCGAAATAGATAACATAAGTCTTTATTTTTGCTGATTTTTTATCATATGGTCGGTCGCCTTATGTGCGACAGTGAATTGAAACATCTGCTCATAGGCTAACCGTTCTTGATTTAAGCCAATACTAAGTCATCTTATTTGGCATACATCTCTTTTAAACAATTAAGATCCACTAAAAATGTCTTCATTAATAATTACCTAACACATTCAAAAAATCCGCTACTGTATGAAATGAACCAAAAATCAACAACAAATCCTCTTTTTGTGCCTTATTTAAAGCAATATCCACTGCCTGTGGCATTGAGTTAACTGATTGACTTTTCAATAAATAATTACTATTTTTCGCTACTAACTGTAATTTGTGTTGTAATTCTGTCGCACTTTGTCCTCTTTCGCCAGTCAAAGGAACACAAATCCACGCGGTAATAAAAGGTAACAATGGTGCTAATACACCTGCGGCATCTTTATCCTGCAAAATACCACAAATAGCATAAATATGACGGTAATTTGCTTTCTTCTGTGCTAATTGTGTTGCTAAATAACGTGCTGCGTGTGGATTGTGTCCAACATCCAGTACAATTTGCGGTAAATTTTTGCTTTCTACATTAAATCGTTGAGCCAAGTTTTGGTACTGTTCTTGACTTAAAAATTGGAAGCGCCCAGCCAATTCAACATTTTGCAAACTCTGTTTAATTTGTGACAAGGTAATCTTGAATGGTAGAAACTTTAGTGCTGCCAACGCAGTTGCGGCATTTTGCAATGGAATGTGACAAAATGGTAAATGTTGCCACTGCTCCGTTCCTATTTGAAAAGCCCAATCCTGATCGGTCTGTTGCACTGAAAAATCCTTTTCACGATACAAGCTCGGACAGTGCAATTTTTCTGCCACCTGTTTAATTGAGATTGGGCAATCCGGCTCGCCGACAACCAATGGTGTATTTTCACGACAAATTCCCGCTTTTTCAAAACCAATTTGCTCACGGTTATCGCCGAGAAATGCAATATGATCAATATCAATAGAGGTAATAATGGCTAAATCAGTGTCGATAATATTGGTCGCATCCAAACGCCCACCTAAGCCAACCTCAAGAATAATGACATCTAAATCTGCTTGTTGAAACAATAATAAAGCCGCTAAAGTGCTAAATTCAAAATAGGTTAAGGATTGGTTTCTTTGCTGTTCAATAATTGAAAATGCTCGGCTGTGCATCTGATCCGGCAACTCCGCCCCTTGAATGCGAACTCGTTCGTTATAGCGCAAAATATGTGGTGAAGAATACACGCCGACACGATAACCGGCATTGAGCAACAATGTTTCCAGCAATCGACAAGTTGTGCCTTTACCATTTGTACCTGCGACCGTAATGACAAATGCGGACGGATTTAATAAATTTAATTGTTGTGCCACGGATTTAACCCGTTCCAACCCCATATCTATATTTTTACTGTGCAAATGCTCCAAATATGCTAACCACGCATCAAGTGGTGAATTCTGATCTAATTTTTGCTGCATCATTATCTTATCCTTAGTTTGTGCTTGCGTATCATAGTGAATATTGCCTAAAATCGCCAGCAATCTTATTTTTTTGCAAGGAATAATTATGTTGTCACTATTTATCGCTATTTTCTGTAGCGTCGCTGTGAGCGTTTTTCTCAAAATCGCACGTTCACAACAGATCGTTATTTCACAAGCCATTGCCTGCAATTATATTATGGCAAGTTCCTTAACTTATTTCGTGTTACAGCCCGATTTTCAAGGGTTATCGTTTAGTGATGCTTTACGCCAAAATGAACACAGCTGGATTTTTCTCTTACTTGGTTTGTTATTGCCTTCTATTTTTTTGGTAATGGCGAAAGCGATAGAACATAACGGCATCGCTCGTGCTGATGCGGCGCAACGTTTATCGCTCTTTTTACCGATTCTCGCCGCGTTTTTACTTTTTGGCGAGCCACTGACTTCACAGAAAGCCATCGCTATTCTGTTAGCATTCTTAGCCTTATTTGCTTTGATTTTCAAACATAAAGCGGACGGCACTTCTGGTGGCATAGTGGGTTTTGTGCTATTGCTGTTAGTGTGGTTCGGTTACGGCGTGATTGATATTTTATTTAAACAGATTGCTAAATTCGGTGTCGCTTTTCCATTTGCGCTTTTCACCTCATTTATCGTTGCCGGTTGTTTTATTTTTGCTTATTTAATTTTCGCCAAAATACGTTGGCAAGCAAAAAGTATGCTTGCCGGTTTATTGCTTGGCGTACTGAATTTTCTAAACATTCTCTTTTATATCAAAGCACATCAACAACTTAGCCAAAATCCTTCGTTGGTTTTTGCCGGAATGAATATTGGAGTAATCATTTTAGGCGCACTAATCGGGCTATTTGTATTTAAAGAAAAACTTAATAAAATCAATTTTATGGGTATCGGCTTAGGTATTATCGCCATTATTTTGTTGCTGAGTTTTAAATAATGGCTTTCGCCTGCTGATGAGGGCAGGCGAATCTTTTATCTATAGCTGCTGATACAAGCGCAAGGCATAAGCATCCGACATTCCGGCAATATAATCACAAATAACGCGTTTACAGTGTGCTTCTTCTGCTTGCTGCCAACGCTTCACCGTGTTTGGCGGCAATAATCTGGTCGGATCGGTAACAAAAATTTGGAACATTTCTGTCAAAATGCGTTGTCCCCGATATTCTATGCGTTGTGTTTTCACCTCGTGAATCACAAATTGACTGACGAACTGTTTAAATAGGTTCAATACTTCAATTATTTCGAGTGGTAATTCTGCATTAAAACGCAGTAAAGGCTCATTAAATTGTTCATTTTCACGCCAGCGAATATGAGTAATAAAATAATTGACCAATGAACCTATCGCATTTTTACGCAAATAATGTTGATCGGAAAATAGTGCATCAGTTAAGTCGACAATATTACCTCTGATCCAATCCGCTCGACACTGCTGCAACTGTTGCAATGTTGACTGCCACTGCTCTCGATGAACCAAGCCAACCACAATCGCATCTTCAAAATCGTGTACCGCATAGGCAATATCATCTGCCAACTCCATAATGCTACAATCTAATGATTTATAAAGACTTTTTAACGTTTGTTCTGCTGAAATACGTTGAGGAAGTGAGGTAAACAGCTCATAATCTTCGGAAGAAAGTGGCGATAATACCCAGTTAAATACACTTAAATCATCACGAAAAATTCCTTTACCCGGTCGCCAATTTTCCATTTTAACATAGCGAGGATCTTCACTACGTGGCAAATCTAGCTGTTGATATTGTGGGGATACCTGATCCAGAATGACAGGATATTTCAAAATTCCAAGTAAAGTACGGCGAGTTAAATTCATTCCCCATTGTGGCGTATAAGGCTCCAATTTAGTTAAAATCCGAAACGACTGCCCGTTTCCTTCAAAACCACCGCAATCGCTCATCATATAATTCAGCGCGACTTCACCACCGTGACCAAAAGGCGGATGACCAATATCGTGAGCCAAACAAAGCGTTTCAATTAAACTATTTGCAGGCAGCAATTTTTTAATCAATGACGGCTTGATTTGCTCAACATAATCATTGCCTTTCTGTTGACGTAAATGAATAAAAGCATCTTCCAATTTTAGTTGTGAAGTCAAACTGCCACCGATTTGAGCAACCTCTAACGAGTGCGTTAAACGTGTGCGATAAAAATCATTTTCACCAATAGAATGAATCTGTTTTTTCGCTTGTAAACAGCGAAATGCGGCAGAATGCAGGATTCGTCCACGATCGCGTTGATAGGGTGAACGGTGATCGTGTTCTCTGCGAGGATCATTTTGTTGCCTTTCCGTCCAACATTTTGCAATTTCAAACATCATCTCCTGCTCCTATTTAATTGATCGGATACTCCCCTATCTCAACCGGAATATTATAAAGTTTATTTTTCCGCAACACTTGTACGGTAACTACAGCGCCGGGTTTCATATTTCCAACCATATTGACCATTTGTGAAGGTGATTGCACTTCCGTATTGCCAAATTTTACAATGATATCGCCAATTTCAATACCGGCGCGCTGTGCCGGTCCATTCTGACTAAGATTGGTTACTAACACTCCTTTTTGTGAGTTGTCTTCTATCGGCGCACTGGAAAACATTTGACTTTCCACCCCAAAGAAACCGCGAATAACCCGTCCATCCTGAATAATCTTACTCATCACGGTGTTTGCCAACTTAATCGGTATCGCAAACCCTAAACCTTCAGCCACCACTTCATTTTCTGAACGCCCGATACTTAAAGTATTAATGCCGATTAACTCACCTAACGAATTGATTAACGCGCCACCGGAATTACCTTGATTGATGGAAGCATCGGTCTGGATAAAGTCCTGTTGTTTAAACTCACTTATAGTATTGCGTCCGGTGGCGCTAATAATGCCTTGAGAAACACTCTGCCCTAAGTTATAGGGATTACCGATAGCTAAAGCAACATCACCGACCTTCACGGCTCGTTCTGGGTTTTGCGGAATTGTCGGTAAATCATTGGCATTAATCTTTAATACTGCTAAATCCGTTAACCAATCACTACCAATAATAGTTGCCTGATAAATCTTACCTGATTGTAGTGCCACAATAATTTGATCAGCATTTTGAATAACGTGTTTATTGGTTAGAATATAACCGTTACTACGCATAATCACACCGGAACCTAAATTATTAACACCGAAATCATTGCGGTTCGAATCTTGTAATGATCTTGTATAAACATTCACTACTGCAGGTGCTGCAATACGAACCGCATCATTATAAGATGCAACTTGTGGACTGAAAAATTTGCTTAAAAAGTGATTGCTACCAGTACCAGATAAGATTAATACTATCAACATTGCCGCTGCTAAACCGATAACAATCGCCTGCAATAATTTTTTAATCATTTTATGCCTTTATATTAATAAGTAGATTGACAATTCAAACAGTATAAATATTGACCCTTAGGATCGGTGAATTGCGTTAGCAATCCTAATTGTTGGTGCATTTGTTTGATTTGAGTAAAATCGACAATACCAATTGAACGCAACAAATCTTGCAGCATACTGCTCTTTTTTTGTCCCAATAATGATAACAATCCTTTACTTTGATCTTCAGAAAGCCATAAAAAACCAATTTGATCATCGGTTAATCCTTTCTCTTTTTCTCTGATTTTTTCTGAAGCTACTGCAATCGCCGTATTAAAATCACCCAACTCATCTACTAACTTATATTTTAATGCATCTTCACCAAGCCAAACACGCCCTTGAGCTATCTTATCCACTTGTGATTTATCCAATTTACGCCCTTTAGCTACTAAACTGATGAATTGATCATAGCCGTGCTCAATCGACATCTGAATAACATCACTGTATTCTTGACTTAATGCCGTAAACGGCGACATTGAAGCTAAAGGTGAAGTCTTCACTCCGTCAGAATGAATACCTAGATTAGCCAAACTTTTCTCTAATGTAACGAATGCAGCAAAAATACCGATTGAACCTGTGATGGTATTTTTATCTGCAATAATATAATCTGCAGTGCTAGCAATCCAATAACCGCCTGATGCTGCCATTCCCCCCATTGAAACAACAACAGGCTTACCAATCTGTTGTAAGTGTTCAACTTCTTCACGAATAACTTCAGATGCAAATGCACTTCCTCCCGGACTATTAATACGTAACACTACTGCTTTTACTGCTGTATTCTCAGCTGCTTGTCGAAGTAAACGAGCAATAGTGTCCCCACCAACATTTTCATCATCGCTCTCACCATCAATAATTGCACCTTCTACACGAAGAACAGCTATATTATTACTAGTAGCATTAGCTGTTTCATAATCCGGTAAACTATATAAATAATTTGAAAAATCAATATATTGATAAGTATTATTTTCTCGATCTGCACCAAACTGTTGTTTTAATGCTGCACTTATCTGATAGCGTGTCGCCACTTCTGTCACTAACTTATTAGTTAATGCATATTGTGTCAGATCACCTTTCAAATTTTTCACTTGTTGCAAAAAGTCATTTGTTGAGGGGAAAATTTGTTCTTGTTTAAGATGACGGTTATTACTCACTGTTGTCTTAATATTATTCCACATTGCATTCAACCATTGGCTTGCATTTTGACGAGCCACTTCCGACATATCATCTCTCAACAAAGGCTCAACTGCGGATTTATAAGTTCCAACTCGAAAAATATGTGGTTGAGCATCAATCTTATCTATCAGCGATTTATAATAGAATTGTTCACTATCTAAGCCAGTTAACTCTACTTGACCTTGACGATGTAAGTAAATTTTATCGGCATAACTGGCCAAGATATATTGTTTTTGTGAATAGTTATCCGACACAGCAATAACCGGCTTACCACTCTGTTTAAACTCATTTAATGCTTCCCCAATAAAAGTTAGAGAGGGAAAATCACCGCCTTTAAAATGATTAAGATCTAGCACAATACCTTTAATACGCTCGTCTTTTT
Organism: Gallibacterium genomosp. 2; assembly: GCF_000771895.1. Lineage (NCBI taxonomy): Bacteria > Pseudomonadati > Pseudomonadota > Gammaproteobacteria > Pasteurellales > Pasteurellaceae > Gallibacterium > Gallibacterium genomosp. 2. The sequence continues at coordinate 4,687 of NZ_JPXY01000025.1, read as the reverse complement.
CTGCTTGGGTAATAGCAAAAACCACATCAAATACTGATATTTTTTCTGATATTACTTGTTTCTGGACATTATTGAGTAATGCTTTTAAGCTACTATTTTGATCGCGATTATCCGCCAAAAAACCATCTAAATTTAAACGTAACGCACCCTGAGGTACTGGTTGTTTTCTTTGCTCTTCCACAAATAAAGTACTACTAAATAACAATATTCCTGCAACAAAAAGAAAAACTAGGTTCATTAATACTCGACGTAAAACATTTAAACAATTCCAAAAAAAACGAAGAATTTTAAACACCATTTATACCTTAATTATTAATTTTTTATAGCAATTAAAATAACATAAAATGCTCATCAATAAACGATCTTTTTCGCAGAACAATCTTGTTGCGTGCTACAATACCTTTTCAAATTCTTTAAGGAGAAGAAACTATGCAAGCATTAGATTTGTTATTAAATAGACATTCCGAAAAAAATTTAGTCGCACCGGCACCAAATAAACAAGAATTGGAAACGTTATTGCAAGCTGCCCGCCACGTTCCCGATCACGGTAAATTAACACCTTATCGTTTTGTTATTATTGAAAATGAAGGTTTACAAAAGTTGGGTAATCTTTTAAAAGAGGCCGCTATTGAATTTGATCTCGGGGAAGAAAGATTAGCAAAAGCAGAGAAATTTCCTCAGCGTGCTCCAATGTTTGTCGCTGTTATCGCAGAAATTAATAAAGAAATCAAAAAAGTTCCTGCTTGGGAGCAAATGTTAAGTGCCGGTTGTGCAACCTACGCCTTTCAACTAGCAGCTAACGCTTTAGGTTATGACAATGTTTGGGTGACCGGTCCTTGGATTGACGGCACTGCATTAAGAAATGCTTTCGGTTGTCGTCCGCAAGATAAAATTGTGGCGTTGGTGATGGTGGGAACAGCTGAAAACCCAAATAGCCGTCCAACGAAAAAATACAATAAAGATAAAGAAAACTTTGTGTCTTACCTCTAAAAAATTTGGCGGGAAATAAAATCCCGCCATTGTGTTATCCGATAACGTTATTTAATCGTGTTTTCGATGATCATATGCCTGTTGTAACAACTGTCGGCTCTCCTGCATAAACTGTTCTGAATAATCTCCGAACCAATGATGAACCTGTTGAAAGGCATTGATAAAACCTTGCTTATCGCCAGTTTCAAAAAACTGTAATGCTTGTTGATAACTTTTTTGCAAGGTTTTAATCACTTCAAGATTTTCTGGTTTATCCATAATAATATCGGCATAAAGCTCCGGATCTTGTGCAAATAATCGCCCAATCATTGCCAATTCTAAACGATAAATAGGTGAAGAAAGTGCCAATAAATTTTTCAACTGCACTGGCTGCCGCGAAAGATGTAATCCATTGGCAAAAGTTGAAAAATGACGTAATGCTTGAATGTAAGTCATACTATGATCGTGTTCTTGTGGCGTAACTTGATACAATCTCGCTCCCCAAATATAAAATTGATCTAACAACCATTTATAGCATTCAGGATAACGTCCTTCACAAACAGCTATCACTTGCTTAGCCATACTCTCAATATCCGGACCAAACATAGGATGTAAACCAACTACTGCACCTTGATGAATTTCCATCATTTTTGACACTGGTGCCGTTTTTACAGAAGTTAAATCCGCCAATAACATTTCTGGATGTAAATAAGGTTGTAATTTCTCAATCACTGATTCTGTCGCTGTAATAGGCACAGAAATCAGCACCATATCTGCTCCCTCAATGATTTGTTTTGCTTGTTGCCAATCATCACAATCTAAAATTTCTACATTATAACCAGAATTAATTAAATAACGGGCAAATAACCCACCGAGTTTACCACGCCCACCAACAACTACGATCTTTTTAATATTTGGGTTAGTTGTCTTAAAACCATACTGGTTTTCACTATGGTAAGACTCTCTCATCACACGCCTTAACACATCTTCAATTAAATCAGGAGAGAGTCCCATTTTTTCCGCTTCCTGACGACGTTCTAATAACATCGCAGCTTCACGCTCGGGTACATAAATCGGCAAACCGTGCTGATGTTTCACTCTACCTACTTCAGTTACTAGTTGTAACCTTTTGACGAGCAATGCCAACAACGCCTGATCAGTTTCATCAATTTGCTTACGTAACTCTTGTAACACTTCCACACACTCTCTCCACAATAAATTAACGATCCAATTTAGCTAAAGTATCGTGTATTTTACGCAATAGTGTTTCTGTTGTCTGCCAATCAATGCAAGCGTCGGTAATAGATACACCATATTTCATCTCTTCTCTTGGTTGTTCTGCACTTTGATTTCCAGCATTTAAGTTACTTTCTAACATAATTCCAGTAATAGAACGGTTTCCATCTACAATTTGTTGCAACACATCTTCCGCAACAATTGGCTGGCGACGATAATCTTTATTGGAGTTGCCGTGGCTACAATCCACCATAATTGACGCTTCCAAGCCTGATTTTTCCAACTCTTCTTCACTCTGTTTCACAAATTCTGCCTGATAATTCGTTTTTTTGCCACCACGTAAAATAATATGCCCATCTGGATTGCCACTAGTATGTAACAAATTTACTTGACCTTGCTGATTAATACCGATAAAACTGTGTTCTTGAGAAGCCGCTTTAAGCGCATTAATAGCTGTTGCTAAATTACCATCAGTACCATTTTTAAAACCAACAGCCATCGAAAGACCAGATGCTAATTCACGGTGAGTTTGTGATTCTGTAGTTCTTGCTCCGATTGCTGACCAACTAAAAAGATCTGCTAAATATTGCGGCGTTATCGGATCTAACGCTTCTGTCGCTAAAGGTAACCCCATATGCCCCAAATCCAGTAATAATTTTCTGGCTAAATGCAACCCCTTTTCGACATCAAACGTTCCGTCCAAATTCGGATCATTAATCAACCCTTTCCACCCCACTGTTGTACGTGGTTTTTCAAAATAAACACGCATCACAATATATAATTGATCTTTCAATTCCTCCGACAATATTTGCAATTTTTTTGCATATTCAATTGCAGCAGGGATATCGTGAATAGAACAAGGTCCACAAACCACTAATAAACGTTTATCTCGGCGATGTACAATATCAGCAATTTCTTTCCGAAAACGTTCAATTTTTTGACGTAATGGTTGTTCCAAAGGAAGTTTCGCCTTCAACTCATCTGGCGTAATTAATACTCTTTCATCCACAATATGAACATTGTGAATACTATCTTTTTTCATCTTAAATTATCCTGTAAATTTTTTATTACAAAAAATGTAACGATAAAATTACACTTCTTTTTGATAATAAACAAGTACTATTTCAATAACTTTTTCATTTTTTATCTCTATCGCTCATTTTTTTGCCAATCAACTCTTAGTAATGGAAAAAGACTTGCACAACCCAAGCCAATCTTATAATATGCAGCCCGTTAATTTTGGCAAAATGCTCAAATAAAAAAGTTTAACTAAAGCGTGTAATTATACAATGTATCAAATCTTATTAATCATTTATCCTATAGTCGCCATTGCATTAATAGCTTTTATCCTTGTACAACAAGGTAAAGGTGCGGATATGGGAGCATCATTCGGAGCTGGTGCGTCTGGAACTGTATTTGGTGCAAGTGGTGCAGGTAATTTTTTAACTCGCACAACAACAATTTTAGCAATTATATTTTTTGCAATTAGTTTATTACTTGGTAATTTAACTGCACATTCAAGCAAACCAAAAGGCAATTTTGATGATCTTTCAGGTGTTGCTCAACAGATTAAAAAAGAAGAAGCTGTTAAACCTGTAACTGAATTACCTGCAAAACCTGATGTAAATCAGGATATTCCAAAATAAGAATTTCGCTCTGGTGGTGGAATTGGTAGACACGCTATCTTGAGGGGGTAGTGTCTGTAGGACGTGCGAGTTCAAGTCTCGCCCAGAGCACCACGACACCAAAACGGTAGGCTTTATGCCTACTGTTTTTTATTTGTTATTAGCCGTTATCTATTGTTGTTTCAATAACTTATATATAAAAATCTAAATAAATCCTTCATATTGAGTTTTTTACGTTATCTGTTGTCACATAACGTGATTTAATCACGCATAAAATTACTAGTAAAAAAGATTGTTGATATGGGTTCTATTAGAAAAAAATGGTGTTAAGTGGCGCGCCGAGATTTTTAAGTTAGGCGTTAGAAAGTCAAAATCGTTTAAAACTAAGGCAGAAGCTAACGTTTGGGTTGTTGATGAAGAACGAAAACTAGAAAATTATAAAAACGGTATACCAGAGGATATTTTATTTTCAGCTTTAATCAAAAAGTATCAAGAAGAGGTGACAAGGAAAAAAGAGGTGCTATCTGAACGAATTAGGTTAAATAGACTATTAAAACATCCTATTACTAATTTATATATCAAGGATTAGGCGAGATTTTGAGAATTGACGACGACTAAAAGCTTATATCTTCCTAGTGATTGCAGCTTCAAACCAAAATCTATCATCTTGAGTTAATACTGTGGATCTAATATTCGGACATCTTTTCCTTTTATGTTGATACTCTTATTAAAGGCATATAGGACAAAATAGTTGATAAAAATAGGCTTAAAGCCTTATAGTACAAGGCTTTAAGCCCTCTTTTTGAAATATGAATAAAAAACTGCCCTTTCTGCCATAACACCTCAATTCAGAAGTA
>NZ_JPXY01000024.1:0-142330 GCF_000771895.1 Gallibacterium genomosp. 2 | reverse complement strand
TGAACTACCGCTCCGCATTTGTGGTGCGCATAATAATATCGTTGAGAGATCTCGTCAACCTCTTTTTATGAAATTCAGTTTAATTGATGAATTGATAAGCTAAAGAGCAAAATTTACGACAATTTCTTTCAACAAAAATGTCTTAATGGCGAATTTTTTGCCATTTTAGAAAGGTGTCATTTTTTGATTTTTCAGAAAGTAACTTTGCTTAAAGCAGAATCATTTGAAAATAAACAGCTAAAAAGATGAGTAAAATTATCTTTTTATCCAATTTTCAGCAATTAGCAAACATAATCAATAACAGATATTTTCACCTTTATCCGTATTCAGTGTTTTACTCAAATTTATAGTGACTTTTACTATTTATTATCAGATATGTGAAATACTGATTAGAACACTTCGTTTTCAAGCCTTTGATTTTTTTCGATAATACTTTTCTATTACGCTGTTTTTAAATTTTACACCGATGTTTCATAAACGATATGAGCAGTTGTTTTATCATTTTTACCACTATCAATATCATTAAGTAAAAAATAAAATCTACATTTGGTCGAAACCAAAAAATTACATCCAATTCAACTGCTTCAAAATCACAATCCCAATGGCAGAACTCACAATCGCGCCAATGGTGGTGATGCCAACAATATTAGCGGCGGTTTTGGCATTGCCGCCCATACTCCGCACCATTGGGTAACTGGCGACGGCAACCGGTGTGGCGCTCATTAAGAAAATCACGCCTAAACTGATGTTGTCTAAATTAAACACTCGTGCGAAAACCACCATCACTAACGGTGCAAAAAAGATGCGCCCGATACTGGATTGAAAAGCGATTTTTGAAGAGGTATCCATTCCTTTTAAATCCAAGCTGGCGCCGGTGCAGAGCAGTGCCAACGGTAATGTCATTCGGGAAAGATAATCGCCGGTGCTGATCAGCGGTTTAGGAATAGTGAAACCGAGTTTGCTGATGAGTAATGCCAACACAATCGAAATGACCAATGGATTTTTCGCAATTTGGCGCAAGATGTGCATAAGGTTTGGTTTGCCGTTGGCAGCAAGTGAACGGCTTAGGGTAATCACAGCTAAAATATTGTATAAAATGGTGATGACCGCCGTATAAACCGATGCGGTGGCGATGCCGGCGGAACCGTAGGCATTGGCACAGAGTGATAACCCGATAATGCCACTATTACCACGGAAAACGCCTTGTACAAAGGTGCCGCGTTCACGTTTATCTTCAATATATTTGGCGGCGTAAAATTCAGACAGTAAGAAAATAATGATACAGCCGAGATAACCGACAGACACCATTTTGAGCTGTGCGGCATAATCGGTCGGATGTTGCACAATGCTGAGGAAAAGCAGTGCAGGTAAGGTGATGTTGAAAACTAATTTTGATCCCTGTTGACTGAATTGTTCGTTGATCATTCCGATACGACGCAGATAGATACCTAAAAATAGCATTAAAATATTTGGTAAAGTCACGCCGATAGAAAATGATATGGATGATAGAAATCCCTCCATTTTTACCTCACTTGTCGGGTTAATATAGCAACGAGGAGTTAGCTCATTGTGAGTAAAAAAAGTGTGCTGATGAAATTGATCAGCACACGTTGCCATTATTTTATGTTTCGTGAGAAACGTTAATTGAAAGGGAATTAACCTAAAATTTCTGCCAATTTTGCGCTGACGGTGTCAACGGTTAATGTACCATCAAGACGGAAATAAGCTGTTTGGCCGGCATCCGCTTCTTTTTTATAATAATCAACTAATGGTTGAGTAGTTGAATGATACACTTTTAAACGATCTAATACGGTTTCAGGTTTATCATCAGCACGGATAATTAAATCTTCACCGGTTATATCGTCTTTACCTTCTACTTTTGGTGGATTGTAAACAATATGGTAACTGCGTCCTGACGGCTGATGTACACGACGACCGCTCATACGTTCAACGATCACTTCGTCTGGAACGTCAAATTCCAATACAAAATCAATAGTAATGCCGGCTGATTTTAAAGCATCTGCTTGTGGAATAGTGCGTGGAAAACCGTCTAATAGGAAACCTTTAGCACAATCAGGCTGTGCTACACGATCTTTAACTAAGGCGATGATTAAATCATCCGGCACTAATTTACCAGCATCCATTAAGACCTTCGCCTGTTTACCTAAATCAGAGCCTGCTTTAATTGCGGCACGCAACATATCTCCGGTTGATATTTGTGGAATACCGTATTTATTCATAATAAATTGGGCTTGTGTGCCTTTGCCTGCGCCCGGTGCGCCTAAAAGAATAATTTTCATAGATACCTCTTGTTGTCAAAAATATGAATACCTTACCTGTATGTGGTAGTAAACACAAGCTAAATTAAAAATTTATTGCTCAGTTGTTGTTGCTTTGTAAGGAGCAACCCAAAGCAAGCATAACATCCCTGGAATCGCCAACACGAAACAGAGTAGATAAAAATGATAATAACCTAATTGCTCAATCAGCCAACCAGCACTTGAACCTAATAATGTACGAGGCAGTGCTGCCAAACTGGTGAATAACGCCAATTGAGTGACAGTATAAAGAGGGTTGGTTTCTCTTGCCATAAAGGCAACAAAAGCAGCAGTACCTAAGCCGATGCCAATATATTCGCCACCGACTACCAAAGCTAACGCAAGTAATTCAAAATGTCCGATTTGTTGGAATTGTCCAAAATGTGCCAACCAAGCGAATCCTAAAATAGTTATAATTTGAACTAGTCCGAACCACCATAATGCTTTATTAATGCCAATTTTTAACATTAAAATCCCACCTACAATGCTTGCGATCAACATTGGCCATAAACCGGCGTTTTTAGCGATTAAAGCAATATCCAAACTACTGTATCCCATATCAATATAAAAAGGAGTCAATAGTGCAGTTGCCATAGTGTCGCCGAGTTTATATAGACACATAAACGACAAGACTAAAATCAGCTGTTTTGCTCCTTTGCGTTGGTAAAATTCGGTAAAAGGCTCAATGACAGTCTGTTTTAACGTTTTTGGTGGTGTTGCTTTTAGTAACGGTTCTTGTGCGATAAAAAGCGTTGCTAGTAAACCGGGAAACATAAAGAATGCAGTGATGATGAAGACACTATTCCAGCTGTAATAAGCACTTAAAAAAATAGAAAGTGAAGCTGGCACCAATCCGGCAAGACGATAGGCATTAACGTGGATAGAATTGCCTAAACCTAATTCATTATCGCTTAAAATTTCACGCCGATAGGCATCTAGTACAATATCTTGTGTAGCGGAGAAGAAAGCCACAATGATGGAAAGGATAGCGATTGTTTTTAAATCTTGTTGAGGGGTTAGACAAGAAAATTCCAGTAGAGTAATTAGTAACAGTAATTGAAATAGAAAAATCCAACCACGTCTCCGACCTAATAGCGGTAAAGCATATCGATCCAGCAGTGGAGACCAAAGAAATTTCCAAGTATAGGGTAAGTTAATTAAGGTGAACAGACCGATAGTCTTCAGATCAATCTGTTCGCTACGCAGCCAATAGGGAATCAGGCTGACTAAAATATAGAGCGGTAAACCAGAGCTAAAACCGGTAAATACGCAAATTAGCATATTACGACTAAAAATTTGCTTAGAAACGGAAGTATTTACCGGCATAAATTGTTCCTGATTACTCTTTATATCCGTTCGGATTATTTTTTTGCCAATTCCAAGTGTCACGCATCATTTGTTCCAAATCACGCTCAGTTTTCCAACCAAGTTCTTTTAATGCTAATGATGGATCAGAATAGCAAACGGCAATATCGCCTGGACGGCGGTCAGTTAGACGATATGGGATCTTAATATTATTTACCTTTTCAAAGGCGTGTACCATATCTAATACGGAATAACCGGTTCCTGTACCTAAATTATATATATGCAGACCAGCATCATTTTCGTGACGATTCAGTGCCTTAAGATGCCCGACTGCTAAATCAACCACGTGAATATAATCACGCACACCAGTGCCATCGTGGGTTGGATAGTCACTACCAAAGACGGAAAGTTGTTGTAATTTACCAATTGCCACTTGGCTGATATACGGCAAAAGATTATTTGGAATACCATTAGGATCTTCACCGATTAAACCACTTTCGTGCGCACCGACCGGATTGAAATAACGCAAGATGGTCATACTGAATTGTGGAATAGCTTTCACTACATCCATAATGATACGTTCCACCATAAATTTTGATGTGCCGTAAGGATTGGTTGTGCCTCCAACATTGCATTGTTCTGTAATAGGGATAATTTCCGGATCACCATAAACAGTGGCTGAGGAACTGAATACAAAATTGAAAACACCGGCTTGACGCATTTCATCAAGCAGCGTCAACGAGCCTTCAACATTATTACGATAATACTCAATCGGTTTGACCACGCTTTCGCCTACCGCTTTTAAGCCGGCAAAATGGATCACGGATTCAATTTTATGGTCGGCAAAAATGCGTTTTAATAAGGCACGATCCAACACATCGCCTTGATAAAATGTTACCGCTTTGCCGGTGATCTGTTTAACACGATCCAAAGATTTAGCTGAGGCGTTGGAAAGGTTATCCAACACCACCACTTCACGATTGGCATTGAGTAGTTCGACAACAGTGTGCGAGCCGATATAACCGGCACCGCCTGTAACCAAAACCGCCATTGTTACCTCCTTCGGTAAATTAATTTAATATTTTACGGTTAAGCCGAATTGTTCCAACTGAGCCTTAATTTTTTCCAATGACTCTTTTGTTGGCGGCTTAACATCTTCCAATTCATATTTTAAGCCGAGCGTTTCCCATTTATGTTTACCCAACTGGTGATAAGGGAGCAGTTCGACTTTTTCGATATTCTTCATATCTTTAATAAATTCGCCCAATAACTGCACCGAGTGTTCATCATCGGTGTAACCCGGCACGACCACATAACGAATCCAAGTTTTTTGGTTACGTTTTTGCAGATATTTAGCAAATTCCAACGTGCGTTTATTGGAAACGCCGATTAAATCCTGATGAATGCTGTCATCAAGCTGTTTTAAATCAAGCAGAACAAGGTCGGTTACATCGAGCAATTCATCGATCACCTGATCATAATGACGCACAAAACCGTTGGTATCTAAGCAAGTGTGGATACCCTCTTTTTTGCAAGCACGAAACCAGTCACGAATAAATTCTGGTTGCAAAATAGATTCACCGCCGGAAGCGGTAACACCACCGCCGGAGGCATTCATAAAGTGGCGATAAGTCACCACCTCTTTCATTAACTCTTCAACGGTAATTTCCTTACCGCTATGCAAATCCCACGTGTCACGATTATGGCAATATTTACAGCGCATTAAACAGCCCTGAGTGAATAAAATAAAACGAATTCCAGGGCCATCAACCGTACCGCATGACTCAAAAGAATGGATTCTTCCAACTGCTGACATTTTACCTGCCTTTATAATTATAGTATCTTCAAAAATTTTTTAATTTTAACTGAATTTGTTGTAAATGTCAGGCAGCGTTAATTACTGCTTTTTTGCGTTAAATCATCTGTTTGCATTAAATTGTATAACAATAGAAATTTTGTTCACTTACTTGGGTATAACTTTCCATTTAGTGGTTATAAATCTTACTTCTGTGGATAACTTTGTGGAAAAATTTAGATAAATTTGTGAAATGTGGTGGATGTATATTTTTTCTAATTGATTTTAAATAAAATTTTAACTATGACAGTTTTTGAGATTTTGTCTAATTTTTTATAAAATCACACATTGCTATTTCCAAAAGATTAATCTTTGGGTCATAAAAGTTTTAAAAAGCTGTTAAATTTAAAAAAATCAATACTGTTTTTTTATCCATATTGTGAGTTATTCAGAGAAACTGTGGATAAAATTGTGATTGAATGGCAGGAATTATGCGTATAATTAAATTAGCGTTGTTTTTTTAAACAGTGTGAAAAATAAATTTACTGATAAATCATTAGCTTAAAAATAATTGCCTAAAAAATAGTAAATTGGAAAACTCGAGTTTATTTTTTAATCAAATATTAAGGAGTCATCTTGAACGCCCCACTTACGGAATCACAATTAATGCAACGAGCTTATCAGCTTGCTGGCAGAACATTTGTTGATATTGCCGAGCAATTACATATTGTCGTACCACAAGATTTAAAACGAGATAAAGGTTGGGTAGGTAATTTAATAGAGTGTGCTTTGGGTGCATCTGCTGGCAGTAAGCCGGAACAGGATTTTGCCCATCTCGGTATTGAATTGAAGACTGTGCCGATTAATCGTTTTGGGGAGCCGTTAGAAACGACTTTCGTAAGTTTGGCACCGTTGATAGATAATAATGGCATTGTGTGGGAGTGTTCGCACGTGCGTTATAAATTGTCAAAAGTGTTGTGGATCCCAGTTGAGGGTGAACGAGGGATTCCATTGGCTCAGCGTCGTGTTGGACAGCCGATTTTATGGCAGCCGAGTGCAGAAGAAGAGGAGCAGTTAAAACAGGATTGGGAGGAGTTAATGGATTTAATTGTGTTAGGAGATGTAAAGAAAATCAATGCGCGTATAGGGGAGGTAATGCAGTTGCGTCCGAAAGGTAATAATAATCGAGCGATTACTAAAGCTATCGGACAACAGGGACAGATTATTGATGCGTTGCCATTAGGTTTTTATTTGCGAAAAAATTTTACTGCCAATATTTTGCGTAATTTTCAAAATAGAAGCTATTCCCTTTCACATCGTTAACTTTTATAGTATCGCCCTCTTGTCGCAGTGAAATAGGTGGCGAGAGTTTGATTAACTTTTAATTTGGAGCATTTATGTTGGAGTGGATCAGTAGCCCGGAAGCGTGGGTTGCTCTTTTTACCTTAACGGCGTTAGAAATTGTATTGGGTATTGATAACATTATTTTTATCAGTATTTTGGTGGGGCGTTTGCCTGTACATCAGCGCCAATCCGGACGAGTTTTAGGGTTAGGTTTGGCGATGGGAACACGTATTTTGTTATTGCTTTCATTAGCGTGGATTATGCGTTTAACCGAACCGCTTTTTTCCGTGATGGGGTATGCAATTTCTGGACGAGATTTGATTTTATTGATTGGTGGTTTGTTCCTATTGGTAAAAAGTACTTTGGAAATTCATCATAATATGGAAGAGAGTGCCAGTACAGAAGAAAAACCAGTGAAAACAGTGAATTTTATTGGTGTTTTAATCCAGATTGCATTGCTTGATATTGTGTTTTCACTCGATTCAGTGATTACTGCGGTGGGAATGGCTAATGATGTTGAAGTGATGATTTTAGCGATTATTTTGGCGGTTGGTGTGATGATGATTGCGGCAAAACCGATAGGAGATTTTGTAGAAGAACATCCGACATTAAAAATTTTGGCATTGTCGTTCTTAATTTTGATCGGTGTTTCTTTAATTGGCGAAGGTTTGTCGTTCCATATTCCGAAAGGTTATATTTATTTCGCTATGGGTTTTTCGGTTTGTGTTGAAATGATCAACCTAAGAATGCGTAAACATTTGAGCAAAAAGGGGTAAGGAGAAAAAAGCATACACTTGATCTGATAGTGTATGCTTTAAATCTAAATAGGTTATTTCTGATATTCAACAATCGGCGAAGTCAGCGGTTTGTCGTCAAAATAGGCTTCGGAGTGATAGCTAAGACGACCATCGACAAACCAAGAAATCACTTGCGGATAATAACGCTGTTCATACTGTTTGACTCGATTGCAGAGCGAATCTTCATCATCTGTCGCCAAAATCGGCACTTTGCACTGAAATACTACCTGCCCGCCGTCCATCTCTTCATTGACAAAATGAATACTGAAACCGTGTTCACTGTCGTGATTTTCCAATGCACGTTGATAGGTGTGTAAGCCGGGATATTTAGGCAACAGAGAAGGATGAATATTGAGAATTTTTCCTTCAAAACGTTGTGTGAAAGTGGCAGTTAAAATTTTCATATAACCGGCAAGCACAATCAGATCAACTTGATATTGTTCTAAAATATCGGCAATCGCCATATCCATTTGTTGATTATCAGCATAAGATTTACGTAAAAAAGTATGCGTCGGGATATTGGCGTTTTTAGCACGTTGCAGACCATAAACATCCGCTTTATTGCTGATTACGGTAACAATATCGGCATTAAGTCTACCGGCATTACAGGCGTTGATAATCGCCTGTAATGTTTGTCCTTCGCCTGAAATCAGAACGGCAATTCTTTTTTTATTTGATGACATTAGCGGATAATTACCTGTTTTTTGTCTTGTTCATCAAGGTGTTCAATTTGCCCGATAACCCACACTTTTTCGCCGGTTTGTGCGAGCAGAGCAAGCGCAGTTTCAACATCTTCCTGTGGCAAAGCAATCACCATTCCGACACCACAGTTGAAGGTGCGATACATTTCGTGAGTATCCACATTGCCGTTTTGTTGTAGCCATTTGAAGATTGCCGGCCATTGCCAGCTCTGTTCATTAATTACGGCACGAACGTGATCCGGCAAAACGCGCGGAATGTTTTCCCAGAAGCCGCCGCCGGTCAAGTGGGCAATGGCGTGCACATCCACACGTTTAATTAATTGTAAAATGGATTTCACATAAATTTTGGTCGGTGCGAGCAGATGTTCCGCTAACGGTTTTCCTTCTAAAAGTGTTTCGGCAGCGGACACTTTTGCGACTTCAAGAATTTTACGAATCAAGGAATAACCGTTGGAGTGCGGACCGGAAGAGGCTAATGCAATTAATGCATCACCGACACGAACTTCGCTGCCATCAATAATTTTATTTTTTTCTACTACACCGACACAGAAACCGGCAAGGTCATAATCATTAGCGTGATACATTCCCGGCATTTCAGCAGTTTCACCACCAATTAATGCACATCCGGATTGTTCACAACCATCCGCAATACCTTTGATCACATCACTAGCAATATCAACATCCAATTTGCCAGTGGCATAGTAATCAAGGAAAAAAAGCGGCTCAGCGCCTTGAACAATTAAGTCATTGACACACATAGCAACCAAGTCAATACCAATAGAATTATGTTTGTGCAGATCAATCGCTAAACGTAATTTTGTGCCGACACCGTCTGTTCCGGACACCAAAATCGGCTCTTTATATTTGCTCGGAATAGCACACAATGCGCCAAAACCGCCTAATCCGCCAATCACCTCAGGACGACGTGTGCGTTTGACGTGATGTTTGATACGATCAACTAATTCATTACCGGCATTAATATCGACACCAGCATCTTTGTAACTTAAAGTTTGTTTGTCCACTTTTGCTCCTTTGCAGGGTTTATAGATGATTTCGGGCGCAGATTGTACCACGATTACGCAATCGTTTGCGATATTGATCAAGGGGAAAACGGAGAAATATTTTGAGGTAGATTAGGTTATTATCATATTTTTCCGTTATTCGCTGGCTATTTTCGGTGTGAAAGTATAAAATCGTGCGATTTTTTTAAATTTTTAGAGGACAGCAAAATGAAGATCGTTGAAGTGAAACATCCGCTTGTAAAGCATAAACTCGGCTTAATGCGAGCGGCTGATGTCAGTACTAAACAATTTCGTGAATTGGCAACAGAAGTGGGTAGTTTATTAACTTATGAAGCAACCGCTGATTTAGAAACTGAAGTGGTAACGATTGAAGGTTGGTGTGGTCCGGTGCAAGTGGATCGTATTAAAGGCAAGAAAGTGACTGTTGTACCGATTTTACGTGCCGGTCTTGGAATGATGGAAGGCGTTTTAGAACATATTCCAAGTGCGAGAATCAGTGTTGTTGGAATGTATCGTAATGAAGAAACTTTAGAACCAGTGCCTTATTTCCAAAAATTGGCTCCAGATATGGAGGAGCGTTTGGCGATTATTGTCGATCCAATGCTGGCAACTGGTGGGTCAATGATTGCAACTATTGATTTATTGAAAAAAGCACAATGTCCAAAAATTAAAGTATTGGTGTTAGTAGCAGCACCAGAAGGTATTCGTGCGTTACAGAATGCACATCCGGATGTAGAACTTTATACCGCATCCATTGATGATCATTTGAATGAAAACGGTTATATCATTCCTGGTTTAGGGGATGCCGGCGATAAGATATTCGGTACTAAGTAGTATTGAATATCTTTTTTTTAGTTAATTTATCCAGAGAGGTGAAACTATTTTATGAGTCAAGATACTCAATCTCAAATTGCTGAAAGCAAAGTGAAGCAGGCGTTTGTCGGTCTGCAAATGTTGTTCGTTGCTTTCGGTGCATTGGTGTTGGTGCCGTTGATTACCGGTTTGGACAGTAATACCGCATTATTGACCGCCGGTGTCGGTACGTTGTTGTTTCAATTATGTACCAAACGCCAAGTGCCGATTTTCTTAGCATCGTCTTTTGCCTTTATTGCGCCGATTCAATACGGTATTGCCACTTGGGGCTTGCCTGTTACACTCGGTGGTTTGACTTGTGCAGGGTTAGTTTATGTTGCATTAAGTGCATTGGTTAAAGTGAAAGGTGTGGAAGCGTTGCAGAAGGTCTTCCCACCGATTGTGGTCGGTCCGGTGATTATTATTATCGGGATGGGGCTGGCACCGGTTGCTGTGGATATGGCATTGGGTAAGAACAGTAATTACAGCTATGATCAGGCGATTTTGGTGTCAATGATCACGTTGCTGACAACCTTATGCGTGGCGGTTTTTGCTAAAGGTATTATGAAATTAATTCCGATTATGTTCGGTATTGCCGCCGGTTATATTGTTTGTGCTTTTATGGGCTTAATTAACTTGCAACCGGTTTATGATGCGCCTTGGTTCAGTTTGCCAACAATTACGACTCCGGAATTTAAGTTGGAAGCGATTCTTTATTTGCTACCGATTGCGATTGCTCCGGCGGTTGAACACGTTGGCGGAATTATGGCGATCAGTTCGGTAACCGGAAAAGACTTCTTACAAAAACCGGGACTACATCGTACATTGCTTGGTGATGGTGTAGCAACTTCAGTGGCATCGTTTTTAGGTGGGCCACCGAATACCACTTATGCAGAAGTTACTGGAGCAGTAATGTTGACGAAAAATTTCAATCCAACCATTATGACGTGGGCAGCAGTTTGGGCAATTGCAATTTCGTTTTGTGGTAAAGTTGGTGCATTTTTATCCACTATTCCAACTATTGTAATGGGGGGAATTATGATGTTGGTATTCGGTTCGATTGCTGTGGTTGGTATGAGTACTTTGATCCGAGGTAAAGTGGACGTTACTGAATCTCGCAATCTTTGTATTATTTCTGTGGTAATGACATTCGGTATTGGCGGAATGTTTGTGAATTTCGGTGAAGTATCATTAAAAGGAATTAGCCTTTGTGCGATTGTGGCGATTTTATTAAACTTAATTTTGCCGAAAGCACAAAAAACAGAAAATTAATTTCTAAATTATTAAAACGGACGGCTTGAATACTTGCTCAAGCCGTCTTTTTTCTTTATTCTTATAACCAATTTTTTGCTGGCTATTTAGGTATTTGTTTGCAATATCAATACACTTTACCGATTTACGAATTTGATCCTGAAACATTTGATAATTTTGATGCGGATAGCAATCAGTTGTTATGTAATTCGCTGTTTGAGAATTTTTCCCATCTGCAACAAAATTTTTTCTATATTTGGGGAATGAAGAGTAGCGGTAAAACCCACGTATTGAAAGCAGCTAATAATTTGTTCTTGCAACAAGAACGTAGCGCAATTTATATCCCTTTGACCAAAACCCACTATTTTTCACCGGAAATTTTAGAAGAATTGGAAGAGCTGGATTTGGTCTGTCTTGATGATTTAGCAGCGATTGCTGGAAATGATGAATGGGAAGTGGCAATTTTTGATCTGTTTAATCGTATTAAAGAAACAGGAAAAACATTGTTATTAATGAGTGCGGATCAAGCGCCACAACAGTTACCGATTAAATTGCCCGATTTGCGTTCTCGTTTAAGTTGGGGAGAAACTTATCAGTTGGCAGAACTTTCGGATGATAAAAAAGCCGCTGTTTTACAACAGGCGGCTCGTAAACAGGGACTGGAATTGCCTGATGAAGTGGCGAAATTTTTACTGAACCGTTTGGATCGTGATTTAACCTACCTTTTTTCTGTGCTTGAGAAGTTAGATAAGGCTTCGTTACAGGCACAACGCAAATTAACTATTCCGTTCGTTAAAGAGCAACTCCATTTATAAATTATTTGCCTAATTGGGCATTTAATTCGCCGATTTTTACTCCTAGCAAACCTAAAGAAACCGGATCGAGTGATTCTCCTAAGAATTTAAACAGTGTTTCTAAATCATCAAACTGTTGAGAAAATTCAACTTTGTCTTCTACTTTACGGCTAAAGTGAAAGCTAAGTGCGGTGCCGTTATAGTGTGCATCCAGTTGTATATAAACGGTCTCAAATAAATGATTTCTCGCCCCTTCTTCACCCGGATCGCTCTGGCGTACCACCCAGCTGTTTTGGTAGAGTGGGTAAGTTTGATTTTCTGCTGCTTTACTCATTTTTGCTTCCTTGTATAGCCAATAAAAAAGGTGTGCATAGTATAGTTTCTCCCTTTATTCAAGTAAATAACTTGCTTATAATCTAACAGTTTTTGATTAAGGAGTAGGGTATGTTTGCTGTATTTAAAGAGTGGTATAGACGTCGTTTTAGTGACCCTCAAGCGGTGGGATTGTTCAGTCTTTTATTGATAGTTTGTTTAGGGTTTTATTTTTTTAGTGATCTTTTTACACCGTTATTAATTGCGATTGTGTTGGCATACCTATTGGAATTACCAATTCAGTATCTAACAACAAGATTTAAATTTCCACATTTATTATCTTTAGCATTGGTGTTAGGCGGTTTTATTGCCGCAGTGCTTTTTATCTTTATCGTAATGATTCCGACTTTGTGGAATCAAACCGTGACTTTGTTGAAAGATTTGCCAACAATGAGTAATCAACTACATCAATGGGTGCTTTCTTTGCCGGAAAATTATCCAGAATATGTGGATTATGCAATGATTGATGCGGTTTTTAATAGTTCACGTGAGAAAATTTTAGGATTTGGTGAATCAGCATTGCGTTATTCACTAATCTCTATTGTCAGTTTAGTAACACTGGGGATTTATGCTTTTTTAGTGCCATTAATGGTGTTTTTTTTATTGAAAGATAAAAATTATCTGATTTCTGGTATGAGTCGATTCCTCCCTAAAAACCGTCAATTAGTGAATCAGGTTTGGGATGAAATGAAACAGCAGATTGCTAATTATATTCGTGGTAAGTTTGTTGAAATTGTGGTGGTAACCGCAGTAAGTTATGTGACATTCTTAATTTTCAAACTGAATTATTCCTTGTTATTAGCTGTGGCGATTGGATTATCCGTACTAGTGCCTTATATCGGAGCTGTATTAGTAACCATTCCGTTGGCGTTGGTAGCTCTATTTCAGTTCGGTTGGTCAGCAACTTTTGGTTATTTAATGCTGGTTTATACGATCACCCAAATTTTAGATGGTAATTTATTAGTGCCGTTGCTTTTTTCGGAAGCCGTAAATTTACATCCGTTGGTGATTATTGTCGCAGTTATTTTTTTCGGTGGTTTGTGGGGCTTTTGGGGGGTGTTTTTTGCTATTCCATTGGCAACGCTGGTGAAAGCTATTATCACTGCGTTGCCTCCGGTAACTAACTCTGATTAACGTAGTGCCAGTTTACGGCGTAATCCTCTTAGGATCAGGAATAACCAAGGCCATAAAATACCACTTAAAACTGCGCCAATAAATTCTTGAGAATTAAATATGGCACTGTGTAAAAAGAGTGCCAACAAGAAGATACTACAACGAATCAGAAAGACGAAGAGAATGACCAATAGGCTTTGTTGCCACAAAGAGAGATTGCGTAAAATCATAGAGTTAACAGCAATCAGGTAAGCAAAAATGGATAAGACTAAGGTATGGATACCTAAAATAGAGCCTAAAATGAGATCCCAAACTAAGCCGATTAAAAAGGCAATGCCGATATTGACTCGATTCGGAATTGCCATTACCCAATAAAGCAAAACCAAAACCACCCACGCCGGACGGTAGCCTCTGAATTCCGCTGGCCAAGGCATAATTTCCAAGACAAAAGCGATCACGAAAGTCAAGGCGATAATCAGCCATTGAAATAACACATTTGCTTTCATAAAGATTCCTTTTATTCTTCCTCTATTTTCTCTTTAGCGGGCGTCGGCTGACGTTGTTCTAAAGGCGGATCATTCTCTTCATTGCCGCTTTTGTTTTCATCGTTATTTTGTTGAGATGAAGATAAACGCTGTTTAACCACCTCTTTAATTTGATTCGGTGAATTGTGTAAACGTTTGATGTCTTCGTTGGTCGGCCACAATAGTAACAAGTAACGTAAACGCTCCAATGAGGCGAGCGGCTTGGCGACCACTGTCGCAAAATAGTTATTGCCTTCTCGGGATACCGATTCAACAATCGCAACCGGATAGCCCTCCGGAAAACGATGCCCCAACCCGGAAGTGACTAATAAATCACCTTTTTCAATGTCGGCTGAACGGGATACATTATCTAAAACCAATTCGTCTGCACGACCGGTACCGCTGGCGATAACACGAATATCGGAACGTAGCACTTGTAGCGGAATGGAATGAGTTACATCGGAAATGAGCAAAATGCGACTGGTATTTTGTCCGACAGAGATAATTTGCCCGACCACCCCTTTTTCGTCAATCACCGGTTGCCCGACATAAGCGCCGTCTTTTTCACCACGATTAATCACTACCTGCTGACGATAAGGATCTGTTTGCGCAGTGAGTACTTCAGCAATTTTTTTATATTCATCGTGGCGTAACGGTGAATTTAATAATAAACGTAATCGCTGATTTTCTACTTTTAATTGATCAAGCAATAACAGATCGGCATTTTTTTCCAACAGTTGATCTTTTAATACTTTATTTTCAATTTGCAAGGTGTTGGTATCCACCAAATTATCAGAAACGCCGTCCAATAAAGAACGTGGCGTATTGGCTAAATAATAGATCCAACTCACCGCTGTTTCCAATAAACTACGGAGTTGCAATAGATTACGGGTTTGCCCATCGGAAAACATTAAAATAACCGATAATATGGTTGCAAAAACTAATCGGACACCGAGAGAAGGGGATTTTGAAAAAATTGGTTTCATACTGTAAATCTAAAAATAGCGTAGCTTATGGCTAAGCTACGCTAAAATAATGATTTAAAACTTAATCATCGCTGAAAATATCACCGCCGAGTTTATCGATCATTTCTAATGCTTCACCGCCACCGCGAGCAACGCAAGTTAATGGATCATCTGCTACGATAACTGGCACACCAGATTCTTTTGCCAATAGAATATCGATATTTTTCATTAATGCACCACCACCGGTAAGCACCATTCCACGTTCAAAAATATCGGCAGCTAATTCCGGCGGACATTGCTCAAGAGCAGTGCGTACTGCACGCACAATACCATCAAGCGGTTGTTGTATAGCTTCTAATACATCGTGAGTGTTTAACGTAAAGGTTCTTGGCGCACCTTCTGCAAGATTATTACCTTGCACTTCCATTTCTAAAATTTCATCACCTTCGGCAATGTAAGCGGTAGCAAGTTCTTTCTTAATTTTTTCTGCGGTGATTTCACCGATAGATGAACCGAAAGTACGGCGGACATAATTGATAATCGAGTCATCAAACCGGTCACCACCGATACGAACAGAAGAGGAATAAACCACACCGTTTAATGAAATCACGGCAACTTCAGTTGTACCGCCGCCGATGTCAATGACCATTGAGCCTGTTGCTTCGGAAACTGGTAATTTTGCACCGATTGCTGCCGCCATTGGTTCTTCGATTAAATGCACTTCTCTAGCACCGGCTCCATAGGCGGATTCTTTGATTGCACGGCGTTCTACCTGAGTTGCACCGGCAGGAACACACACTAATACACGAGGGCTTGGACGCATAAAGTTATTACGGTGAACTTGCTTAATGAAATATTGCAACATTTTTTCAGTTACAAAGAAGTCGGCAATCACACCATCTTTCATAGGGCGAATGGCACTGATACTTTTTGGTGTTCTACCGATCATCAATTTTGCTTCGTGACCGACAGCGGCAATACTTTTTAAAGAGCCGACACGATCCTGACGGATAGCCACTACAGAAGGTTCATCAAGCACAATGCCCTGACCTTTAACGTAAATGAGAGTATTAGCTGTACCTAAATCAATAGAGAGGTCATTAGAAAAAAGACCACGAATTTTTTTAAACATAATTTTCCGCTTATCTGAGTAATTAAATTGGGGTTGTTTTTACAGTGAAAAAAATTGGTGTAAATTTACCAAAAAATCGGGCTGTTTAACAGGGAGAGAGCAGGATTTTTTTGATATTCTCTCCCTTCTAAAGGAGGTGTTTTGCGATACAGAGCGGTAAAAGGTAAAAAAACAGAGTGCGGCTCACAAATATCATTTTTTCTGATTGATTTCTACCCCCCCCCCCTAGGTAGAATACTTATAACAAAAAGTCTTTTTATGAATTAACTTAGAAATTAAAGCTTAAGATAAGCAATAAGTTAGTCTAAAAAATGTGAGTAACTAAACTAAAATAAGGGGAAATATCTATGTTAATTAAATTAGATAGATCATTTTTTATATATTTACCACTGATGTTGTCAATATCTTTTAATGTTTTTGCTATGTACGAATCCAATGGCACAGAAATTCAGGGGCAGAAAGATCATAAAGGACGTCGTATAACACCTGAAGTATTCGAATGTGCTCCTTGTGAGAGATTAAATGTGATTGACAAAATACTTGGCATTGATTCTGAGTCCTTAGTAATTAATCCTGTGTCTAGGAAATTTCATAATCCAAATAAGGATAGCTTCTTGTACAATACAGTATGGTACAGGAATTTTGTCTATGAAAGAGATGAAGATGAATATGAAGATGAATATGAAGATGAAGATGAATATGAAGATGAAGATGAATATGAAGATGAAGATGAAGATGAAGAAAAAGAAAAAGAAAAAGAAAAAGAAAATTATCCATATAAGAGAGAAGAATTTATAAAAAGTGAAACAATATTTGGTGTCATAGAAAAGGCGATAGAGGAGAACAACAAAGCTATAACCAAAAACACTAATGCGATAACGGAGAACAACAAAGCTATAACCAAAAACACTAATGCGATAAATGCGAATAAAACTGCTATAACCAATAATACTAATACGATAAATACGAATAGAATTGCTATAACCAACAATACTAATGCGATAAATGCGAATAGAACTGTAATAGAAAATCATGAAGATCGTATTCAACAACTTGAAAGCAGAAAATTAAATTTGGATAAGCAAATTAATCAATTACATCGCGATATAAAATCATTAGATGATCGTCTTGCTAGTGGGATTGCAGCTAGCAATGCAATGGCTGGTTTAGTTTCGGCGACTAAAGATGGAAAAAGTATGATTGCTGTCGGTTTAGGAACTTATCGTGATCGTAGTGCTATTGCGATAGGTATATCAAAATTGAGTAATGATGGGCGTTGGAAAGCAAAATTTAGTTTTGCAACAGGAATGAATGGCAGTAATAAAGATCTTAGTACATCAACTTCTATTGGCTATCAATTCTAATTGTTGTTGAATCTTAAATGAAAATGTTCCTTTTTTGTTTTTAGATTATTGATAAAGGTCTGGATAATGCTCCAGACCTTTTATTTTATTAAAGGGGATAATTAAGAAGCGCTTTCTTCAAAGACTGGCAACGGCTTGTGTTTACTTGCTACCAAGGTATAAATGACCGGTAATACAAATAAGGTAAACAATGTGCCGATAGCTAAGCCAGATACGATCACAATACCAATACTAAATCGGGATACTGCACCAGCACCGCTTGCGTAAAGCAAAGGAATTAAACCTGCAATCATCGCAGCTGTAGTCATTAGGATTGGACGTAACCGTACTTTTGCCGCATAGCTAATAGCCTCGATACGATCTTTTCCGAAAAGTAATTGTTGTTCTTTTGCTACTTCACACATCAAGATTCCGTGTTTAGTGATTAGACCGACTAATGTAATTAAGCCGACTTCTGAGTAAATATTGAGTGTAGTACCGGCAATGCCGAACAACGACAGAATATTTAACATCAGCAAAGCACCACTGATTGCCAACGGCACAGAGATCATAATTACCAATGGATCACGCATTGATTCAAATTGAATTGAAAGTACTAAGAATATAATCAATACTGCCAGTACGAAAGTAACTGCAAGCGCATTACCCTCTTGTACGAATTGACGAGTTTCGCCTTTGAAGTCATAGCTGTAATTACTTGGCAACAATGATGCTCCTTCTCCTTCAAACCACTCTACCGCATCACCAACAGAGCTGGTCGGCATTGGAATGGCACTGATAACCGCAGAACTTAACTGATTGAAACGGCTTAAAGAAAGCGGTTCAGAGTTAATTTCCATTTTAATTAAGTTGCTGAGAGGAACAGAATCACCGTTTGCTGCGGTAACAAAATAGTTATTTAAATCTTCAGGATTTAAACGGTCAGCACGCGGCACTTCAGAAATGATTTTATAGGAACGTCCGTCGATACCGACACGAGTGATTGTTCCGCCGGCGAGATAGCTTCCTAATAGTTTGCTGATCTGTTGCATACTGATACCATAAGTACCTGCTTTTTCTTTATCGATAGTAATGTGCATTTGCGGAGTATCGAATTTTAAATCAAGGCTGTTATAAATAAATTTGCCTGATTTTTTTGCTGCTTGTAACACATTTTCGGCCACTAAAGCGAGCTTATGTATATCATCTGCTGAAGTGATTACGAAACTAACCGGAGGCCCTTGTTCACCGGTTTCAATTTCTGGGAAAGAGAAGCCGTTTACACTGATTTCAGGGATAGCTTTTGCTTTTTGGTTAATTTCATTAGAAATTTCAGTTTGACTACGATTTCGATCACTCCAGTTAGTTAAACTTGCAATAGCCAATGAGCGGTTAGTACTTGGTACGCCTGAAATAACCATTGAGAATTGAACTTCAGGGGTTTCTGAAAGAATTTTCTCATACTGTTTCATTGCGTCTTGTACATAATCGATATTTGCATTAGATGGTGCTGTACCTAACGCTAAAATTGCACCTTTGTCTTCGTTAGGTGTTAATTCACTAGAAAGGTTGCTCATTAATACTGGCAAGCTGGCGAAGATTAACACGGCGAAGAAAATTACCAATTTTCTACTATCTAACATTAATGCCAACATATGTTGGTAGAGATCGGTAATTTTATTTAAAGTACGTTCAACTCGCATTTCTAGTTTGGTCGGGTTGGTATGTGCTTTGAGGATATTACCGCACATCATTGGTGACAGCGTTAATGCAATAATACCAGAAATAAATACTGCTCCAGCAAGGGTTAAGGCGAACTCTTTAAATAGTGTGCCTGTAATACCTCCCATCAACGCCATTGGTGAATATACTGCACAAAGGGCGATAGTCATTGAGATAACCGGAGTTGCAATTTCGCGCGTACCAATAATAGCTGCACGGAATGGTGTCTCGCCTTCTTTGATATGTCGGTCAACATTTTCCAATACTACAATTGCATCATCTACAACAAGACCAATAGCGAGGATCAATGCCAATAGCGTCATTAGGTTAATCGAGAAATCAAATAATTGTAGCAACATAATTACCCCGATAAGTGAAATCGGAATAGTTACTACAGGAATAATCATAGCTCGGAAAGAACCTAAGAACATTGTAATCACAACAAGCACGATGACAGTGGCTTCAAAGATCGTATGAATAACTTCATTGATGGAGTCATTAATAGCAATGGTTTTATCGTAAAGTACACGACTTTCGATACTGTTCGGCAGGCTTTCTTTAATAGAGTTATAAAGCGGATAAATGTTTTTTACCACAGTTAATGGATTAGCATCAGCGGCAGGATCAATGCCCAAAACAACAGCATTTTCACCATTTGCAGCTGCACGAGCATTATCACTTTCTTTATCCATATCAACTTTAGCAATATCGCCAAGTTTTACGATATTGCCATTTTTAGAAAATAACACTAAGTTGCGTAATTCATCGGCAGATTTTGTGGTAGTATCAACTTTGTTTTTATAAGTTACATAATAACTATTGGCACTGCCGGCTGCTGTTTGCACGTTATTTTGTGATAATGCTCCCATTACATCGCTGGCAGATAAACCAAGTGCAGCCATTTTTTCAGGTTGTAACCAAATGCGTAAGGCATAAGAAGCACCACCGAAAACTTCTACTTTTGCCACACCGGGTACAGTAAAAAATTGAGGTTTTACAACACGTTCAATATAGTCAGTTACCTGACTAGAATTTAGTTCTTTCGAGGTGAAGCCGATATACATAATACCGGAACCACCAGTAGAAGAGGTAATGGTCGGGTCTTCAATGTCCGAAGGCAGTTGTGAACGAACGGAGTTTACTTTTGCCAATACATCAGCTAATGCACCGTTTGGATCAGCATTTAACTTCATTTTCACTGTAATGCTAGATGAACCCTGAGCGCTGGAGGATGACATATAGTCAATATTATCCGCCTGTGCTACTGCCTCTTCAATTTTTGAAGTAATAAAGGCTTCGACAAGTTCTGCATCTGCTCCTGGATAAGCTGTTGTAATATTAATTACAGTAGTAACGAGTTTTGGATATTCCCGAACAGCCAGTTTTGATATTGCTTGTAGTCCCAGAATGACAATCAACAAGCTAATCGAAATGGCAAGCACCGGGCGTTTAATAAAAAGATCGGTAAATTTCATCTTTTTTCCTAATTTGCTAATACTTAAAGATTAGTTTTTGTTTCTGGTTCAGTAGCACCAATCACCGGTTTATCAACCATTCTGACATAACTGCCGCCGCTGACATTTTGCAACCCACCGGTAATGATATAGGTGCCGGCTTTGAGTGCAGGGTTTGCTGCTAATTGGGCGTGAACACTGCGACGGTCTTTGGTTTGCACTGTGATTTGTTGTGCTTTATAGACATTATCTAGTGGTTGGTTACCGAGTTTCGCTTTATCTTCTTCTGTAAGCGGAACGAGGATATAAGCGGTTTCACCATACATATTGTAGCTGATGGCAACTTGAGGCACGACCACTTGATTGGTTTCGGTTTGACGTTCTACTTTAAGATGAACGAACATACCGGAAATTAATTTGGTTTGCCCTTCAAAAGTCGCTTCCACCTCGACTAATCCAGTGGATTTGTTAATAGCAGGTTCGATTGCGGTGATCACTGCTGGGAAAGTTTCATCAGGATAAACATCGCTAACTGCTTTTACCTGCTGTTGTAGGTGTAATTGACTGAGTTCGTCTTGTGAAATGCCAAAATTGACTTTCATTTTGCTACGATCTTCAACTCGTACAATTTCAGTACCAGCAGTAACATACTCTCCGACATTCACTTTGACGATACCGGCTTCACCATCAAAAGGAGCAACAATTTGACGGCGTTCAATTGTTGCTTTTAAGCCGTTGATAGTAGCAATCAAATTCTCGTAGGTTGCTTTTGCATTGTCCAATTCTGTTTTTGAAATGCTGTTGGTTTTCATCAAAGCAAGATAGCGATTGTAAGTCAATTTAGCAGCTGGAAGTTTTGCTTCGGCAGCAAGTAAATTGGCTTTTTCAACAGAGTTATCCAATTCAACTAATACTTGCCCCTTTTTCACGTGCTGACCGGATTGGATATTAACACTTGTTACTGTCCCAGTACCTTGGGAGCTTAGCATCGCACCTTGATTTGGACGCACTAACGCTGTGCTGTTAATCACTGGTATCCAGTCTTGTGGTTCGATTTTTATTGCCGTAATTGGAATAATGCTAGGTGGCATATTGTTTAAAAATTCGTTAGTTTTTACTTTTTTAATAAAATGCGCAGCAATGACTAACGCAAATATCAACAGTGTGACTAACAAAACGATTTTTACAACAAAGCGTTTTGAAAGACGAGGCTTTACAGCCTGATTTTCAGTCATTTAAATTTCTCCGTACTAAAAAATAAATCATATTTAAGAAAGAGGTAAGATAGCATTCCAGCTATGTTGAATAATCTTTTCCAGATCCTGTGCATTACTTTTCATCCGTAAATGAAGATCTTTTTCTGCCATATTGATTGCACTTTCTAAGCTCAAACTGAACAAAATATCTGGATGTAGATCGGAAATTTCACCGCTTTGTTTTCCTTTTTCGGTTAAACAATGCCAAGCATCATCCGTAATATTCAAGCACTCTTCGATAATATTGTAAAAATCTGGTAGAGCGCGATATTGATTCATTGTTAAAATGACTTGAGGATTAGCGTGCAACCAGTGCCATAAATTCCACCACATTTGACGATATTGTTGAAATAGTGGTAAATCCGGATTAATTCCTTTATTAACACAAGTTTGGAAGCGTTGGAAAAGATCAAAGGCAAGACGTTGCAATAATTCTTCTTTGCTTTTGAAATAGATATATATAGTGCCGGCAGCAATTCCTGCTTCTTTAGCGATTTTTTGCATAGAGAGTTGGTGTACACCATATTGGGCAATCAACTTTTCTGTTGCACGAAAGATCTGCTGAAGCATTTCATTTTCTGCTGTCATTGCGGTTTTTCTCTCCTATTTGGGGTGTGAATGAACGTTCGTTCATTCTATTTTTTTTGTGATCAAAGTCAAGATTTTCTTCGTGTAAGTTTAGACAAGATTTATTAGGAAATAGTTAGTGCCAATGCAGATTGGTTGCGGATTTCTGTGTTAAAAAATCCCACATTTTTATTGCTAAAAATGTGGGAAAAAGGAAAGTCAATGTCGGAGGAAATTATTTTTTATCCATTGGCTCAAAATCACGTTGTTTGTGGCCGGTATAAATTTGGCGAGGACGTACAATTTTGAAGTTGCCTTGATTGTACATTTCTTTCCAGTGGGCGATCCAACCAACGGTACGACCTAAAGCAAACATTACGGTAAACATTGAGGTTGGGATACCGATTGCTTTTAAGATGATACCGGAATAGAAGTCAACGTTCGGATAAAGATTCTTTTCAATGAAGTACGGATCGTTAAGTGCGATACGTTCCAATTCCATCGCTACATCAAATAATGGATTATTAATCTTCAATTCCTGCAATACTTCGTGGCAGGTTTGACGCATTACTTTAGCTCGAGGGTCGTAGTTTTTATAAACACGGTGACCAAAGCCCATTAAACGGAACGGATCGTTTTTATCTTTTGCACGCGCGATAAATTCAGGAATACGATCAACAGTACCGATTTCTTCCAACATATTGATGCAGGCTTCGTTGGCGCCACCGTGAGCAGGCCCCCATAAAGAGGCGATACCGGCAGCGATACAAGCGAATGGGTTTGCACCGGAAGAAGCGGCAGTACGTACTGTTGAAGTTGAAGCGTTTTGTTCGTGGTCAGCGTGGAGGATAAAGATACGATCCATTGCTTTTTCAAGAACCGGATTGACAACATATGGTTCACAAGGTGTAGCGAACATCATATAAAGGAAATTACCCGCATAAGATAGATGATTTTGCGGGAACATAAATGGTTGACCGATAGAATATTTATAACACATTGCGGCAAGTGTCGGCATTTTTGCCAATAAACGAATTGCAGTCAATTCACGGTTTTGGGCATCTTTCACATCGATAGAATCGTGGTAGAACGCAGCTAATGCACCACTAACACCGCACATTACCGCCATAGGGTGAGAGTCACGACGGAAACCGTTGAAGAAACGACTTAACTGTTCGTGTACAAGAGTGTGTCTTTTTACTAATTGAGTGAATTCTTTGTATTGTTCTAAGGTTGGACGTTCGCCGAAAAGTAATAAATAGGCGACTTCAAGATAATCAGCATTTTCTGCAAGTTGATCGATTGGATAACCGCGGTGTAATAACACACCTTTATCACCATCGATATAGGTGATGGATGACTTACAAGTTGCGGTCGACATTAAACCCGGGTCAAAGGTAAATAGTTTTTGTGAAGTTAATGATTGCACATCAACCGCATCATAACCTAACTCAGCGTGATGTACATTCAAATCATATTCTCTTCCATCACTGATAGTTAGTTTTGCAGTAAGTTCTGACATAAATTCCTCCTTCTTGTCTTTTTTAGAAAAACGTCAGCATGATATTGTGGGTTTGTTTAACTGTATGTTAATAAGTTGTTATACAATATAACATCATTATTTTTTGCTTGCCCTCACTTTTTTTTCAAAATTAGAGGTAGATCAAAAAATTTTTGCAATTTTTTGTTTTTTTTTTGTTAAAAATGTAACAAATGTCACAGAAAAAAATTTTTTAATGCATAATAATAAGCATACTCCACTTTAGAGTGAATCATCTAGCTATTTTAATGGGTGTATCAAAATGATTTACTCAATAAAATAGTGAAGTTGTAGTTCAACTATAAGTAAAAAATGAAGGACTTATCAATGCAATCTAACAATACAATGAAAGAATGGCTTGCTTCCACAGCTTTTGGTGGTGCGAATCAATCTTATATTGAAGATCTCTATGAATCTTACCTAACTGATCCAAACAGTGTAGCCGAGGAGTGGCAACAGATTTTCCAACAATGGAAAACGGCTAACGACCAACCTCACGCACCGGTAAAAAATTATTTCCGTAAATTGGCCAGTGAAGGCCGTCGCAATCAGCAAACCGTTATTGATCCGGAAGCAGGTGCGAAGCAGGTGCGTTTATTACAATGGATTAATGCATATCGTTTTAGAGGCCACCTTAATGCTGATCTTGACCCATTAAAGATGTGGAACAGACCGGCGATTGATGAATTGGATTACTATTATCACGGTTTTTCAGACGAAGAGTTGGATGAACGCTTTAATATTGGACATTATGTTTACCAACGTGAAAGTATGACGTTGCGTGAAATCGACAAAGCTTTAAAAGAAACTTATTGTGGTCATATCGGGATTGAATTTATGCATATTACCGATATTGATATTCGTCGTTGGTTACAAGAAAAAATTGAATCGGTTTTGAATAAACCGTTGTTCAGTAAAGAAGAGCAGTTGACTTTCTTAAAAGAGTTAACCGCAGCAGACGGCTTGGAGCGTTATTTAGGCGCAAAATTCCCGGGTGCAAAACGTTTCTCATTGGAAGGTAGTGATGCCTTTATTCCTTTAATGAAAGAGATTATCCGTCACGCCAGCAAACAGGGGGTAAAAGATGTGGTGATGGGAATGGCGCACCGCGGACGTTTGAATATGCTGGTGAATGTGCTAGGTAAAAAACCAAGTGAGTTGTTTGATGAATTCGCCGGAAAACACTTCACTGATCGTACCGGTGATGTGAAATATCACCAAGGTTTCTCTTCTAATTTTATGACCGAACACGGTCTTGTTCACTTAGCATTAGCATTTAACCCTTCTCACTTGGAAATTGTCAGCCCGGTTGTTATTGGTTCCGTGCGTGCAAGACAAAATCGTAGCCACGATACCGAGCGTCAAAATGTGTTGGCGGTAACCGTACACGGTGACTCAGCCGTAGCCGGACAAGGTATTGTGCAGGAAACATTAAATATGTCGGCAACGCGTGGTTATACTGTCGGCGGTACTATTCGTATCGTGATTAATAACCAAATCGGTTTTACCACTTCCAATCCGCACGATACACGTTCTACAGAATATTGTACTGATATTGCTAAGATGATTCAGGCACCGATTATCCACGTAAATGGTGATGATCCGGAAGCGGTAGCCTTTGCCGGACGCATTGCGGTGGAATACCGTGCTAAATTCAAACGTGATATTTTCATTGATTTAATCTCTTATCGTCGTCACGGACACAACGAAGCGGACGAACCTTCTGCCACTCAACCGTTGATGTATAAGAAAATTAAAGGTCATCCGACACCGCGCAAAGTGTATGCCGATTATTTAGTACAACAACAGATTATCAGCGATGAAGAAGCAACCGCTTTGGCGAACGATTATCGCGATAAATTAGACCAAGGTGAGTGTGTTGTTGCGGAATATACGCCAATCGATATGAATAAGATCGACTGGTTGCCTTACTTAAATCACAGTTGGACTTCTCCTTACGAAAGCAAATTCCCGGAAGAGCGTTTTAAAGCTTTGGCACATAAGATCAGTGAATATCCGGAAGATCACGTGCTACAAAGTCGTGTTGCGAAAATTTACAATGACCGCCAAGCAATGGCGCGTGGTGAAAAACCGTTTGACTGGGGAATGGCAGAAACAATGGCATATGCCACTTTATTGGATGACGGCAATCATATCCGTTTATCCGGTGAAGATGCAGGACGTGGTACTTTCTTCCATCGTCACGCCGTGTTGCATAATCAACAAAATGGCACCACTTATACGCCGTTACAGCATCTCCATAATAAACAAGGGGAGTTTGAGGTATGGGATTCCGTATTATCAGAAGAGTCTGTACTTGCATTTGAATACGGTTTTGCTACTACCACACCGAGAACATTAACCTTGTGGGAAGCACAATTCGGGGATTTCGCCAATGTGGCGCAAGTCGTCATTGACCAATTTATCAGCTCCGGCGAACAAAAATGGGGCAGAATGTGCGGTTTGGTAATGCTTTTACCTCACGGTTATGAAGGTCAGGGCCCTGAACACTCATCTGCACGTTTGGAACGCTACCTACAACTTTGTGCGCAAGATAATATCCAAGTTTGCGTACCGTCAACACCGGCACAGGTTTACCATATGTTAAGACGTCAATTATTGCGTAAGGTACGCCGTCCATTGATCGTGATTACACCGAAATCTTTGCTCCGTCATCCATTGGCAGTGTCTGAAATGAAAGAGTTGTATGACGGTTCATTTAAGAATGCGATTGGTGAAATTGATCCGATTGATGCAAAACAGGTGAAACGTGTGGTGCTTTGTTCCGGTAAGGTCTATTACGATCTGTTGGAAGAAAGACGTAAACGTGAAATTAAGGATGTTGCTATTGTTCGTATTGAACAGCTTTATCCATATCCACACGAAGAGATCAAAGAAATTCTATCGGCTTATCAACACGTTACTGATTTTGTTTGGTGTCAAGAAGAACCGCAAAACCAAGGTGCGTGGTATTGTAGCCAACATAATTTCTATGCTTCTATACCGGAAGGAGCAAAATTACGTTATGCAGGTCGTCCGGCATCTGCATCACCGGCAGTCGGTTATATGTCATTACATATCAAACAACAAAAAGCATTGATTGATGACGCATTAACTATTGAAACTAAAGAATCTAACTAAAGTAGAGGGTTATATAAATGAGTAATATTGAAGAAATTGTTGTTCCTGATTTACCGGAATCTGTAGCGGATGCGACCGTAGCAACTTGGCATAAAAAAGCAGGTGAATTCGTTAAACGTGATGAAGTCCTTGTTGAAATTGAAACCGATAAAGTGGTTTTGGAAGTGCCGGCACCTATTGATGGTGTGTTGGATGCTATTGTGGAAGAAGAAGGTGCAACAGTTGTCAGTAAACAATTGTTAGGTAAATTACGCGCGGTTAAAGAAGGCGAAGAAACAAATGCCAGCGTAAATAAAACTGAACCGACACCATCAGATCGTCAACAAGCGGCAATTGAGCCGGAAAGCACAAATGATGCATTGAGTCCGGCAGTTCGTCGTCTATTGGCTGAAAATGATCTTGACCCGAGCAAGATTAAAGGTTCCGGTGTTGGCGGACGTTTAACTCGTGAAGATGTTGAAGCTTATTTAGCTTCCGCATCTAAAGCACCGGCAGCTGCAGCGGCTGAACCGACTCCGGTATTAGCGGCACGCAGTGAAAAACGTGTTCCGATGACCCGTTTACGTAAACGTATTGCAGAACGCCTATTAGAAGCGAAAAACAGCACTGCAATGTTGACGACTTTCAATGAATTGGATATGACACCAATTAAAAAATTGCGTAAACAGTATGGCGAACAGTTCGAGAAAAAACACGGTGTTCGTTTAGGCTTTATGTCATTCTATGTTAAAGCCGTTGTTGAAGCTTTGAAACGTTATCCGGAAATCAATGCTTCTCTTGATGGCGATGATATTGTTTACCACAACTATTTCGATATCAGCATTGCCGTATCAACCCCACGTGGCTTAGTCACTCCGGTATTACGCGATTGTGATCAACTCAGTATGGCTGAAATTGAAAAACAAATTAAATCACTTGCTGAAAAAGGTCGTGACGGCAAATTAACCGTTGAAGATTTAACCGGCGGTAACTTCACTATTACCAATGGCGGTGTGTTCGGCTCATTAATGTCTACGCCGATTATTAATCCGCCGCAAAGTGCAATTCTTGGTATGCACGCGATTAAAGATCGTCCGGTAGCGGTTAACGGTCAGGTGGAAATTCGCCCAATGATGTATTTGGCGCTCTCTTATGACCACCGTTTGGTAGACGGCAGAGAATCTGTTGGTTTCTTAGTTACAATCAAAGAATTGTTAGAAGATCCGACACGTATTTTATTGGAAATCTAAACTTAATAACCATCACCTTTAATCAATGCCTACCGTAAAGGTAGGCACATACTAAATAGGAGAAATCATGAATTTACATGAATACCAAAGTAAGCAGATTTTTGCTGAATATAAATTACCAGTGAGCAGAGGTATTGCTTGTCAAACTGTCGAAGAAGGTTTGCAGGCAATGAAAACATTGGGCGGTAAAGAATGGGTGGTCAAATGTCAGGTTCACGCCGGTGGACGTGGTAAAGCCGGTGGTGTTAAATTGGTTCAGACAGAAGAACAATTAACTGAATTTTTTAACAAATGGTTAGGTAAACGTTTAGTGACTTTCCAAACTGATGCGAATGGACAGCCGGTCAACACAATTTATGTGGAAGAAGCATCAGATCTTGAAAAAGAACTTTATGTCGGTATGGTTATTGACCGTTCATCACAATCCGTTGTCTTT
Organism: Gallibacterium genomosp. 2; assembly: GCF_000771895.1. Lineage (NCBI taxonomy): Bacteria > Pseudomonadati > Pseudomonadota > Gammaproteobacteria > Pasteurellales > Pasteurellaceae > Gallibacterium > Gallibacterium genomosp. 2. The sequence continues at coordinate 113,357 of NZ_JPXY01000024.1, read as the reverse complement.
ATGGCTTCAACTGAAGGTGGTGTAAACATTGAAGAAGTTGCGGCAAAAACCCCACATTTATTACATAAAGTGTATGTTGATGCCTTGATCGGCGGTATGCCTTATCAAGGTCGTGAATTGGCATTTAAACTTGGTTTAAATCCGGAACAAACCAAACAATTTACTCAAATGTTCTGCCAATTAACTAAATTGTTCGTTGAAAAAGATGCCTCTCTACTTGAAATCAACCCGCTTGTGATTTTGAAAAACGGTAAATTGCACTGTCTTGATGCCAAAGTGGTGATTGACGGTAATGCGTTATATCGTCATCCGGATTTATTGGCAATGCGTGATTTAAGTCAAGAAGATCCACGTGAAGCTGAAGCGGAAGAATCACAACTTAACTATGTTGCACTTGACGGTAACATCGGTTGTATGGTGAATGGTGCCGGCTTGGCAATGGGTACAATGGATATCGTTAAATTGCACGGTGGTAACCCAGCAAACTTCCTTGATGTTGGTGGTGGCGCGACTAAAGAACGTGTCGCTACTGCATTCAAGATTATTCTTTCCGATAAGAATGTAAAAGCGGTATTAGTCAACATTTTTGGTGGAATTGTACGTTGTGATTTAATTGCCAACGGTATTATTGATGCAGTGAAAGAAGTCGGAATTAACGTGCCAGTAGTTGTGCGTTTGGAAGGTAATAACGCTGAATTGGGACGCGAAATTCTAGCCAACAGCGGACTTAAAATTACAGCTGCCAACTCATTAACAGAAGCAGCACAGTTAGTGGTTAAAGCAGCGGAGGATAAATAATGTCTATTTTAATTGATAAAAATACAAAAGTGATTTGCCAAGGTTTTACCGGTGGTCAAGGAACATTCCATTCAGAACAAGCATTAGCTTATGGTACCCAACTTGTTGGTGGCGTTTCACCGAATAAAGGCGGCACCACGCATTTAGGTTTGCCTGTATTCAATACCGTTCGTGAAGCGGTTGAAGCGACTGGTGCAACAGCAAGTGTAATTTACGTACCTGCACCTGGTTGTAAAGATGCGATTTTGGAAGCGATTGATGCCGGCATTCAATTAATCGTCTGTATCACTGAAGGTATCCCAACCGAAGATATGTTGGTGGTTAAACAGAAATTAAATCAAACCGGTGTACGAATGATCGGACCAAACTGCCCGGGTGTGATTACTCCGGATGAATGCAAAATCGGTATTATGCCGGCACATATTCACAAAAAAGGTAGTATCGGTATTGTTTCACGTTCAGGTACATTAACCTATGAAGCAGTAAAACAAACTACAGATGAAGGTTATGGGCAATCAACTTGTGTTGGTATTGGCGGTGATCCTATTCCGGGTTCAAGCTTCATTGATATTCTTAAATTATTCCAAGCTGATCCTGAAACCAAAGCGATTGTAATGATCGGTGAAATTGGTGGTTCTGCGGAAGAAGAAGCTGCTGCTTATATTAAACAAAACGTTACTAAACCTGTTGTTTCTTATATTGCTGGGGTTACTGCACCGAAAGGCAAACGTATGGGACACGCCGGTGCGATTATTAGTGGCGGTAAAGGTACAGCGGATGAAAAATATGCGGCATTAGAAGCAGCCGGTGTAAGAACTGTTCGTAGCCTTGCCGATATTGGAAAAGCATTACGTGAAATTTTAGGCTAGTTTTTAGTCGTCTGTATCATAAATAGTAAAAACCGGTATTCGAGAGATTACCGGTTTTTTGTTTGTTTAATTTGCTTAAAGCAGCAAATAAGTTTGGTATTGATAGCTTAATTTCAAATTAACTTATTGATTCGGCAACATTTTCTTCAATAGTATTTTTCTTAATAAACCGCCTAATAAATGTAGCGTAAATAAGATAATGGATAAGAGATAAAGCGGCGTATTGCCAAATGCAGCAAATGGCGTTTTGCCACTGACTTTATACATTTCTGTCGTCAGTGTGGTCGCTGTGAATTGCGGCGCTTGTTTGATGACTTTACCGAATGGATCGATAAATGCCGTCACGCCGGTATTAGTGCTGCGAATTAACGGTTTCCCTAATTCCAATGCACGCATTCTTGCCATTTGGAAATGTTGCCACGGACCGATTGAAGTACCAAACCAAGCATCATTGGAAACGGTTAACAGAAAATCGGTATTTTGTTGCAGACTTTTTTGTACTTCACTGTCAAAAATAATTTCATAACAAATTGCGTTAGTGAAATTTGCCTGTTTTATTTGTAGTGGCGGTTGTTGTAATCCACCGGCAGACATACTGGAAAAAGGAATATTAATGATATTTTCAATAAATGGCAGAGGAATATATTCACCGAAAGGCACAAGATGGTGTTTTAAATAACGTGATGTATGATTAATATCATAAGGTTGTTGCGGCGTTAATGCGATTAATGAATTATATAAATGTTCGTTGTTGCTTGCTTGATAAATAGTGCCTAATAAAATAGCACTATTAGATTGTTGCGATAAACGTGACAACATTTCAATATAAGGAGTGAGCTGATTTTCTAATAACGGCAATACAGATTCAGGCAAAATAATAATATCGCTTTTCCCTAAATGAGGCATAATCAGATTCTGATAAATATCGAGTGATTGATAAATATAATCCGGATTCCATTTGTTTTGCTGTTCAATATTTCCTTGAACCAACGTGATTGTAAGGGGTTTCTGTTGCGGATCTTGTTTAATAAACGTAATTTTATTACCGTAATAACTGATGACTACTAAAATAATGGCTAGAAAAGTTTGTGATGTCGCTAATAATAAATGGCGATCATTTTTGTTGCTTAGGCTGTGAATAATATTGAGTCCGAGCGCAGATAACCAGACTATGACGAACGTGATTCCCTGAACACCGAAGAAAGGCGCAATGCCGGCAAACAGCGTATCAATTTGTGTATAACCGAATTGTAACCAAGGAAAACCGGTAAATAACCAACCTCGTAGAAATTCGGTAAAAGTCCAAAGAATAGCAACAATAATAGCTTGTTGTACCGCTAATTTTCGGATGAGCCAACTAAATAATAACGGAAATAGGGATAAATATGCAGCTAAAACGACTACTAAACTATAAGCTGCGGCAGTGGATAAACCGCCAAATTGATCTAAACTGATATTAATCCAATTTAAACCGAAGCTAAAATAACTCATTCCCCATAAAAAAGAGGATATTAATGCTGATTTAGTCGAAGGCGCATATTTAATAACGGCTAATAGCAAAAAAATAGAAATAAAAGCCAACCCGCTATAATTAAAAGGGGCGTAAGCAAAAACACCGATAATGCCGGAAAAAACGGCAAGAAGAGGATATAGATATTTTGGCATTATAATAATCTCAATATTTTAATCTTATTTTATTAACTTCAGAATAAATAATGGCAGACTATAAAAGTAGTCTGCCATTTAACGTTTAATGAATATGCTATATGTTGCTATTTTCCTGATTATCCTGCTGCATTTTTTCCAATTGCTCATCAGGAATAATAACGCGTAATTGAATAATGCGGCGGCTATCAGCGGAAGTCACTTTGAATTCAATATTATCCAGTGTAATGCTTTCACCTCTTGTCGGTAGATAACCGAACGCCTGCATAATGACACCGCCGATCGTATCCACCTCTTCGCCGGTAAAACCGGTGCCGAAATATTGGTTAAAATCTTCAATATCGGTCAAGGCTTGCACTGCATAGATATGTTTTGAAAGTTGGCGGATATCTTCAACGTCTTCTTCATCAAACTCATCTTCAATATCACCGACAATTTGTTCCAAAATGTCTTCAATAGTGACCAAGCCGGAAATTGAACCGAATTCATCAACAACAATCGCCATATGAAAACGCTCGGATCGGAACTCTTTTAACATTCTATCGACGCGTTTACTTTCCGGAATGATCACTGCCGGACGCAGCACTTCGTGTACTGAAAAAGGTTGTGCATCCGGACGCAAATATTTCAATAAGTCTTTTGCCAGCAAAAGACCAATCACATTATCGCGCTCATCGGCAATCACCGGAAAACGTGAGTGAGCGGATTCAATAATCACATCAAGACATTCAGACAAACTCTGTTGTGCATTGATAAAGACAATTTGCGAACGAGGAATCATAATATCTCGTACCCGTAATTCAGAAATTTCAATGACGCCTTCAATCATTTGTCGTGTCTCTTGATTGATGACCTCATTTTGTTCTGAATCACGAATAGCTTCCACCAGTTCTTCCCTATTTTTAGGATCAGCCGGAAAAAAGTTATTTAATAAAGATTGAAAGAACCCTTTTTTGGCATTGCTTTCGTTTGAATTTGTCGAATGCTCGTCACTCATAGTGATTTATTGATTACTCCTGTGTAATAAAAACGTTGAAAAGCTATCACATTTGCTGCGCTTTGACTAGCTCACAATAACTATTTTGTGAATTCTGTCAAGGTTTTAGCAAAACGTGCCAAGCCTTCATCCAATTCAGCCTGAGAGATATTCAGCGCCGGTGCAAAACGCACGACATTCGGACCGGCAACCAACAACATTAGACCGAATTGATTGGCAAGATGACAAATATCCATTGCTTTTCCGTGATACTGTTCAACCAATTCTGCACCGATTAATAAGCCTTCGCCACGAATCTGTTTAAAAATCGGTGTTTGTTGGTTTAATTTTGCCAACTGTTGTTTGATAAATTCTCCCTTTTCCTGCACTTTTTGCAAAAAGTGCAGATTACCGATAATTTCGATAACTTTGTTACCAATGGCACAGGCTAATGGATTTCCGCCGAATGTGGTGCCGTGTACGCCCGGTTTAAAGCTGGCAGCGATTCTGTCTGTGGTCAACATTGCGCCAATCGGGAAGCCGTTTGCCAATGCTTTGGCACTGGTTAAAATATCTGGCACAACGCCGGATTGCATATAAGCGTAAAGGTATCCGGTACGACCGACACCGGTTTGCACTTCATCAAAAATCAAAAGTGCTTGATATTGATCACACAATTCACGCAATCCTTGTAAAAAGGCTTTATCGGCAGGAATAACGCCACTTTCGCCTTGAATCGGCTCAAGAATGACAGCGCAAGTGTGATCGTCAATCACTGCTTTTACCGCTTCCAAATCGTTATAAGGAACGTGGATGATATCTGCCGGTTTAGGGCCGAAACCATCAGAATATTTTGCTTGGCCGCCTACGCTAACGGTAAACAGAGTACGACCGTGAAAACTCTGTTTAAAAGAAATTATCTTGCTTTTTTGATAACCAAAATGATCTACTGCATAACGACGTGCCAGTTTCAACGCTGCCTCATTGGCTTCTGCGCCGGAATTAACAAACATAACCCGTTCGGCAAATGTTTTGGCAACTAAAGATTTTGCCAAAGCGAGGGTCGGTTCACTGGTAAACCAGTTGCTGGAATGCCACAAAGTTGAACCTTGTTGTTGTAATACTTCAATAAGTTCATCAGGGCAGTGACCCAACGCATTAACGGCAATGCCGCCGGTTAAATCAATATATTCTTTGCCTTGTTGATCCCAAACGCGACTTCCTTTCCCTTTAACCGGAATAAAATTTGCCGGAGTATAGTTCTGAACCATCACATAATTAAAATCGCTACGTCTAATTTGTTGTTGCATCATTTTCGCCTCAATCTGTTTTCTGAAAATAGAATGAACTCAGAATACGCTTAATTGAATATTTAATCAATTAAATTGCATAATAATTCATTAATTGGTGCCGCCGACAGTAATTTTTTCGATTTTCAATGCCGGTTGACCAACGCCGACCGGTACGCTTTGTCCCTGTTTGCCGCAAACGCCGATGCCGTGATCAATCTCCAATTCATTCGCTACCATTGATACATTCTGCATTACTTCAATTCCACTGCCGATGAGGGTTGCGCCTTTAATCGGTTTGGTGATTTTCCCTTTTTCGATTAAATAGGCTTCTGAAGTGGAAAACACAAATTTGCCGGAAGTGATGTCGACTTGACCGCCACCGAAGTGTGGTGCGTAAACGCCATAATCGACAGATTGAATCAAATCATCAAATTGGTGTTCGCCCGGTAGCATATAGGTGTTGGTCATACGTGGCATCGGTAAATGGGCATAAGATTCGCGGCGGGCATTGCCGGTTGGTTTCATTCCCATTAAACGCGCATTCAATTTATCTTGCATATAACCTTGTAAAACGCCGTCTTTAATCAAAACATTGTATTGTCCCAGTACACCCTCATCATCAATCGTGAGTGAACCGCGGCGATCCGGTAAGGTGCCGTCATCAACAATGGTGCAGAGCGGAGAAGTGACTAATTCACCGATTTTGCCGCTGAACAATGATGATTTTTTACGATTAAAATCGCCTTCTAAACCGTGTCCGACTGCTTCGTGCAATAAAACTCCCGGCCAGCCGGCACCCAACACCACCGGCATCATTCCGGCAGGCGCAGCAATAGCATTCAGATTGACCAACGCTTGACGAACGGCTTGTTTTGCAAAATAAACGGCACGTTGTTCACCTTGATAATCTTCAAAAAACCAAGTTAATGCGCGACGACCGCCCACGCCGGTGCTACCACGTTCACGGCGACCGTCCTGTTCGGCTAAAACGGAAATGGATAAACGAATTAATGGACGAATATCCGCAGCCAGAGTGCCATCGGTGGCGGCAATAAGCACCTCTTCATATAAGGTGGAAAGCGTGACGGATACGCGAGTGATTCGTGGATCTTCCGCACGCGCGCTGTTATCAACCAAATGCAACAGAGCAATTTTTTGCTCGCGCGATAGCGTATCCAAAGGGTTTATTGCGGCATAACGTAAAATTGGATCGACCGCGTTGAAACCTTGTTGTGGAAAAATGGCAGTAACGGGCGATTTATGCTGAGCAATGCCTTTTGCGGCAGAAGCACAATTGTGCAAGGCGTTCAAATTGATCACATCCGAATAGGCAAAACCGGTTTTTTCTGCACTGATGGCACGCACGCCGACACCTTGATCGATATGAAATCCGCCCTCTTTGATAATGCCGTCTTCCAACGTCCAAACTTCATCCATTGAAGTCTGAAAGAACAGATCGGCAAAATCGATTTGGCGATCGGAAAAAATATCAAAAATCGTTGGCAGTTGTGCTATGGAAAGTTGATTGGGTGTTAATAAAGAATCTGCTACTTGGTCTAATATCTTCATATTATGATTAATGTGTAAAAAATTGCTCTAAAAAATGGTAAGCATTATATGCCGTTCATTCTGTAAATAACAATGTTTATACACCAAGAACAGCATAATCTGCCAGATATTGTAGCTGTAAACAGTGATGATCAACAGTTAATACAAAGGCGGCTGTATTAGGAATTGCCAAAGCGTGAGTAAATTGTCGGAAACGTTGCATATCTCGATTATTATTCACATCATAACCGAGAATTTTCCACGATAGTTGTGCTAACCAGATACCGTGCGTAAAAAATAGACTATTATCAGGAAAAGTCGTAATTTGTCGGCAAAAATCATCAATTCTCCGACTAAAATCAAGAAAACTGTCGCATTGTGCAGCTTGTTTATCTTCCGGTTCGGCAGTGAGCCAATATTGCGCGGCAAGTTGTTGGCGTTGGGCTGTGGTAAGCGATTGAATCATTGCAAAATCGAGATAACTCAATTCGTTTAAGCAAGAGAGCTGTTGCAGCGGTAACTGATATTTTTGTACAAAAGGTTGTGCTGTTTGTTGGGTACGTAAAAATTGGGAACAGTATAGTGCAGAAGGTTGAATGTGCCACTGTTGGCAACGGTTTAAAGCCTGTTGTTGGCCGAGTTCAGTAAGAGGGATTTCTCGATCGGGTAGAGGCATTCCGCCAACATTGGATTGGCTTTGTGCGTGGCGGAATAGATAAAACTGCCTCATTATGTTTCTCCTAAATGGTTGAAATCACGCCGTTCACGACGGCAGAGCATATTGAATTTGGAAGAGGTTTAACCTCTCCCAAAATAGGGCAATTCACTGCGTAATGAGTGATGCGTCGTTCTACAAATTTGAACATTATTACATCACAACAACATCAAACTGTTCTTGTGTATAGTAAGGTTCCATTTTGATTTGTACTTTCTTACCAATGAAGACTTCCACTTCGGCAAGCAGGGCGTGTGTTTCTTCATTAATTAAATGTTCCGCTACTGCCCGAGAGGCATAAACCAAGAATTGTTCGCTTGAGTAGAGATGATGAACACGAATAATTTCACGCGCAATTTCATAGCAAATCGTTTCAACACTTTTTACGTGACCGCGTCCGTGGCAGTTTGGGCATTCTTCACATAAAACGTGTTCCAAACTTTCCCGTGTTCTTTTACGCGTCATTTCCACCAAACCTAATTGCGTAAAACCATTAACCGTTGTTTTTACGCGATCTTTCGCTAAGGCATCACGTAAAGACTGTAATACCCGCTCTTGATGTTCCGCCAGCTGCATATCAATAAAATCGATGATAATAATGCCGCCGAGATTACGTAATTGCAGTTGTTGAGCAATCGCTTGTGTCGCTTCAATGTTGGTATTAAAAATGGTTTCTTCCAGATTACGATGACCGACAAAACCACCGGTATTAATATCAATCGTGGTCATTGCTTCGGTCTGCTCAATAATCAGGTAACCGCCGGACTTGAGATTAACCCGTTTATTCAATGCCTTTTGGATGCTGTCTTCAACGTTATAAAGATCAAATAACGGTTGTGGACCGGTGTAGACGGAGAGTGTATGGGTAAGATGAGGCAAGAATTCTTCAATAAATTCTTTGACTTCAAGGAATACTAATTTTGAATCAATACGGATACTATCAATTGTCATCCCAACAAAATCACGAATAATGCGTTGTGCTAATGCTGGTTCGGTATAAAGCATTGCCGGTGCAGTAGAGCGCACCTTGCGTTCCAACACTTTACGCCACAAACGCTTTAGAAAATCTTCATCCTGTTTAAGCTCTTCCAGAGAAACATTTTCTGCAGCGGTACGGATGATAAAACCGCCCAACTCATCGCAAAATGGTGTAACCAACTCTTTTAAACGAGCGCGTTCTTCTTCACTTTCAATGCGTTGTGATACGCCGACGTGGCTGTTTTCTGGCATAAAGACCAAATAACGGGAGGGAAGTGTAATATCTGTGGTTAATCTTGCACCTTTTGTTCCCAACGGATCTTTAACTACCTGAACGATAATATCTTGTCCTTCACGTACCAATTCCGCAATGTTTTTAACCACAAACTGCTTTTGTTCATTTTCATCGACACATTCAGTGTGCGACACGATATCGGAAGCGTGTAAAAAAGCCGCTTTTTCCAAACCGATATCAACGAAAGCAGATTGCATTCCGGGCAAAACTCGTGTTACCCGACCCTTATATATATTGCCAACAATTCCCCGTTTTGTTTCCCGTTCAATATGCACTTCACGCAAAATTCCCTCTGCAACCAGGGCAATCCTTGTTTCGTTCGGGGTAACATTGACCAATAATTCGACCTTGTTACCATTATCCATAATTTTTCCTAAAAAATTTTCATTTGTGCGCGTTAGTCTAACCAAATCAAAATTCAATTCCTAGAATATTTTAAATAATCATTACAAATCTTTGTTTCATATCATTTATAACGGGAAGTTTTTTGTTGCTGTTGAATTTGCAAATATTGAAACTTTAGGGAAGACGAGCATTGATGCAATGTGTTAAAAACGGTGATGAGAACCGATATTGCCGTTTGTCGAGGAAAATGCAAATGTTGTTTAATTTGACTGTAAATGAGGATTTATTCTGTTCATAATGAAAAGGGCGGATAGAAACCGCACCTTATCTATTCTATATATTAATTTAATTCCGCACGTAATTTTTTGGTCACTTCAACCATTACTTCCAATTGCTGTACGGTTTCGGTCCAGCCGCGGGTTTTTAAGCCGCAGTCCGGGTTCACCCATAAACGCTCTTTTGGTACCACTTTCAAGGCTTTGCGTAACAGATGTTCAATTTCCTCTGGTTTTGGTACGCGTGGGCTGTGAATGTCGTACACGCCTGGACCGATGTCGTTTGGATATTTGAAATCAGCGAATGCGTTTAACAATTCCATATCCGAACGTGAAGTTTCAATGGTGATCACGTCTGCATCCAGTGCCGCGATGGCTGGCAAGATGTCGTTAAATTCGGAATAACACATATGGGTGTGAATTTGCGTATCATCTTGCACGCCCATTGAGCTTAAACGGAACGCTTCGCCTGCCCATTGTAGATACGCGTCCCAATCCGCACGTTTGAGCGGTAAGCCTTCGCGGATCGCTGGTTCGTCAATTTGAATGACTTTAATGCCTGCTTTTTCTAAATCTAACACTTCATCAGACAATGCCACGCCGATTTGCTTACACACGGTCGCACGCGGAATATCGTTACGCACGAAAGACCATTGCAAAATCGTAACAGGACCAGTGAGCATTCCTTTCATCACTTTGTTGGTGAGGCTTTGAGCGTATTGCGACCAGCGTACTGTCATTGGCTCAGGGCGTACCACATCACCGTAAATAATTGGTGGCTTCACGCAACGTGAACCGTAGCTTTGCACCCAGCCGAATTTGGTGAAGGCGAAACCGTCTAATAATTCCCCGAAGTATTCCACCATATCGTTACGTTCCGCTTCACCGTGAACGAGGACATCAAGGTCGAGTTTTTCTTGCTCACGCACCACCAACTCAATTTCTTTTTTCATCGCCGCTTCGTAATCTTCAAGGCTCAGTGTACCTTTTTTGAATTGGGCACGAGCTTGGCGGATTTCGCTGGTTTGCGGGAATGAGCCGATATTTGTGGTTGGTAATAACGGTAAATTTAACCACGCATTTTGTTTGGCGATACGCTCAGCAAATGGCGATTTGCGTTGATCCGCACCTTCTGGCAAGTTAGCTAAACGTGCAGCCACTTCAGGGCGATGAATTTCTTTGCTGTTGGCACGCGAATCAGCCGCTGCTTGGCTTGCATCAAGCTCTGCTTGCACGGCAGCACGCCCTTGTTCAAGTGCGGTCTTAATGACGGACAATTCTTGCACTTTTTGAAGCGTGAACGCCAACCAGTTGTAAAGCTCAGGTTTGTTCTCTTTGAGTTGCACTTCCACAGAAAGATCATAAGGGGTATGCAATAAAGAGCAACTTGGGGCAATCCATAAACGCTCGCCCAATTTGGCTTTTAACGGTTCAAGCACATCTAACACTTGATTGAGGTTGGCACGCCATACGTTACGCCCGTCAATCACACCAGCGGAAAGCACCTTGTCATAATCCGCAAAAGCGGCGAGCTGTTCAGGGGCGCGTACTAAGTCAATGTGCAAACCGTCCACAGGTAAGGCTTTTAGCAATTCCGCGTGTTGTGCTACTGAGCCAAAATAGGTCGCAAGTAATAATTTTGCATTTACTTTTTCGCTTAATGTGGCATACACCGCTTTGTAAGCCTCAACCCACTCAGGGGCTAAATCCACCGCTAAAGCAGGTTCATCAATTTGAATCCATTCCACGCCTTCTGTCGCTAACGCATTGAGAATTTCCACATAAACAGGCACAAGTTTGTTTAATAACTCAAAGCGGTTAAAGGCTTCGCCTTTTTCTTTCCCTAAATGTAAGAACGTTAATGGCCCAACAATGGTTGGTTTAACGTTCAAACTGAGTGCTTTGGCTTCGCGAATTTGTTGCACATAATGGGCTGGATTGGCTTTAAATTCGGTATTTTTGTGAAATTCTGGCACAAGGTAGTGATAGTTGGTGTCGAACCATTTTGTCATCTCAATGGCGAATTGATCTTTATTCCCACGCGCCAGTTGGAAATATTGGTCAAGGGTTAAGTTTTGGCTGTCGAAACCAAAACGCGCAGGAATTGCCCCTGTTGCCACTTGCAGATCTAAAATATGATCATAAAAAGTGAAATCTGCCACTGCCACATAATCCGCATTGGCGGCGGCTTGGTGTTGCCAATTTTTTTCTCTTAATAATTTTGCAACGGTTAATAAATCCTGTTCAGATAACTCTTGTCGCCAATAACGTTCTTGAGCGAATTTTAGTTCACGCTTTGCGCCAACGCGCGGAAAACCTAAAAGGTGAAATGTTGTCATAATGCATCTCCTTATATTTTTATATTAAAATTGATCTGAATAGACGTCTAAACGTCTTTATGTGATGCAGAATAACGAAAAATTCTGTATGATGAAAGCTCATAATTTTCATATTTAAGATGAATTAAATTAATAAAGATGAAACCTACCTTTTTAGAATTACGACATTTAAAAACGTTATTGGCATTAAAGGAGACCGGCAGTGTGTCTTCAGCAGCGAAACGCATTTATTTAACGCAATCGGCACTTTCTCATCAATTAAAGCTAATGGAAGAGCAGTTCGGCTTACCTTTATTTGAACGGAAAACATCGCCTATTCGCTTTACTGCCGCCGGAGAGCGTTTGATTCAGTTGGCAAATGAGGTGCTGCCGAAAGTGGTTATTGCGGAGCGTGATTTAGCGCGGGTTAAACAGGGGGAAGCAGGGGAGTTACGCATTGCAGTAGAGTGTCATACCTGTTTTGATTGGTTAATGCCGGCAATGGATCAGTTTCGACAACATTGGGGCTTGGTTGAATTGGATATTGTTTCCGGTTTCCAGACCGATCCGGTGGGATTATTGTTAACCAATCGTGCCGATTGGGCAGTGGTATCGGAAATGGAAGAAAACAGTGAAGTGATCCATCGTCCTTTGTTTGCTTATGAAATGGTAGGGATTTGTGCGAGAGATCACGAACTGGCAAGTAAAGAGGTTTGGCAAGCACAAGATTTTGTCGATCAAACGTTGATTACCTATCCGGTGCCGGATGATATGTTGGATTTGTTGCGTAAGGTGCTGAAACCGGTAGGAATAAATCCGATCAGGCGGACTACGGAGTTAACTATTGCAATGATACAATTGGTTGCTAGTAAACGAGGTATCGCTGCATTGCCTTATTGGGCTGTATTGCCTTATTTAGAAAAAGGGTATGTTGTGGCGAGAAAAATTACTGAACAGGGTTTATATAGTAATTTATATGCGGCAATTCGTACGGAAGATAGGAATGTTGCTTATATTGATGATTTTTATGAAACAGTGAAAAATCAATGTTTTGCAACTTTGCCTGGCTTGGTTGTTTTGGATTGAGGAAGAAAAATGTCTTTACAATTTAATGGGATAGCACTTTTTTTAGTCGCTTTAATTGCACTAGGCGTTATTGGACATAATAGTTCGGTCACTGTGGCGGCATCGGTATTATTACTAATGCAACAAACACCGTTAGCAAAACATATTGTTTGGCTCGATAAATACGGTTTAACAATAGGGATTATTATCTTAACTATCGGTGTATTAAGCCCATTAGTATCAGGAAAAATCAGTTTGCCGGAGTTAAAACAATTATTGCACTGGAAAATGTTTTTAGCTATTACTGTAGGTATTTTGGTTGCTTGGTTGGGTGGTAGAGGTGTTTCTTTGATGAGTGCCTATCCGACATTAGTAACTGGGTTATTGATTGGCACCATTTTGGGAGTCGCTTTTTTAGGTGGAGTGCCTGTCGGGCCATTAATTGCTGCCGGAATTTTGTCGTTAATCATAGGGAAATCATAAAAAATAGGTGCAATATCGGATAAGAAAAATACAATTCAGCTAAAATTGTTGAAAATAGCACCGAACGAACATTTTCGTGAATTTTATGCTTGCAACCGTCTTAAACATCCGTATAATGCACCTCGTTCACTGATGCCTGGGTGGCGAAATTGGTAGACGCAGTTGATTCAAAATCAACCGCCTTCGGGTGTGCCGGTTCGAGTCCGGCCCTAGGCACCATCTCTTTGATTGGTTTGTTTTCAAACAGATTCAAGTCCTGTAGAAACATATTTTGGTTGTTTGATGTTGATAAATTTTCTTTAATCAACAAAGAGTTACCACATATGAAAAAACCATTCATCACAACTATTCTATCCACTAAAGGTGGCGTTACTAAAACCACAAATGCAGCTAATATTTCTGCATTTTGTGCTGATCACGGACTTAAAGTCTTGATGATCGATACCGATGTTCAGCCGTCTCTAAGTTCATATTATGAGCTGGACTATATTGCAGAGGGCGGTATTTATGAGTTTTTGATCAACAAGAATCTCAATCACAGTGAGATCATCTCTCACACCGTTATTCCAAATCTCGATTTAATCAAATCTAATGATCCAACCGGCAAAATTAGCCTACTTTTAAGAAATTCGCCGGACGGTGTTATTCGTTTTAATCATTTATTAAAACAAATTCAAGGGTACGATTTGATTGTGATCGATACTCGCGGTACGCGAGACATCACCCTAGAAATGTCAGTGCTTGCCAGTGATTTAATTCTCTCTCCACTCCTTCCGGAGCTGTTATCAACGCGTGAATTTTTAAGAGGCACGTTGAGCTTATATGCGGATTTAAGCACATATGAAGCATTGGGCTTGCATTTACCGCCAATCAAAGCGGTTGCTAATCGTGTCGACAATACCAATGATGCAAAAGATGTTATTGCACAACTGCATCAAATATTCAATGAACCCCAATTTAAACAACAAGGCTATCAAGCTGAGTTTCTTGACCTCACTATTCCATCTCGCGTTGCTTACAGAGAGGCAAATACGCTTTGTACACCGATCCATAAATACAGAGAGTCTGAATTTGAAACAATGAAGAAGCTCTGTTCAACATTATTTCCTCAATTTGCACCTTACTTTCAACAATAGGAGGAAATAATATGGGACAAAAAAATAACAATGCCTTAATGAATCGTTCAATAGAGGTAGAAAAAGCTGTGATTGGAGCATTACTGATTGATAATGACGTATTTGATAATATTTCAGATATCGTGTCAGAAAAAGACTTTTCACTCAATTGGCATCAAATCGCTTTCAAAGCAATCAAAAACAGACTTTCTAATGGCGAAAGTATTGATATTCTGATCTTAGAAGACGATTTAAGAAAATCTTATCCCAATCAAGAAGGAATGTTCGCCTATTTGGTTGATATCGTACAGAATACGCCTACTTCAAGCAACGCTGAAACCTATGCCAAGAAATTAAGTGACATTGCCAAAGTGCGAGAGTTGATGAAATTGGGTGAGAAATTACAGAATATCTCACAAAATGAAAGCATAGAAAATGTAATTTCAAGTGCTGAAAAACAGTTATTTGAGATAACCACCAATCAAACTGATGCCAGCAATATCTCACTTTCTGCAGCATTGAAAACAGCAGTGAGCAAAATAGAAAATGCGTGCTTTCAAAATTCGGCAGTAAGCGGAATCCCAACAGGATTAGATGATTTAGATACAATGACGACAGGCTTTCAGCCTGCAGATTTCGTGGTGATCGCAGGCAGACCGGGAATGGGAAAAACCGCATTCTTACTATCGTCAATAAAAGCGACATTAGAGCAATCTGAACAGCCTGTATTGTTCTTTTCGCTAGAAATGCCATCAGATCAAATCATCACTAGATTGTTATCAATGGTTGGCAACATTCCACTGCAAACCTTGCGTAATCCGCTTTTGCTAGATGATGAGGGTTTCGCTAAGCTGTCAACAGCAATCAATACAATTAAACAATGGGAAAATCGCTTAATCATTGATGATTCTCCCTCATTAACAGCGGATATTTTACGCTCAAGAGTCCGTAAATACTCAAGATTACACGGACAACCGGCAGCAATTTTTGTCGATTATCTACAGCTGATGCGTTATCCAACCGCTCCGAACCGGTATGAAGAAATCAGCAAAATTTCTAATGCGTTGAAAGCGTTAGCGAAAGAGATGAATTGCCCGGTAATCGCATTGGCTCAACTTAATCGAGCCGTAGAAGGACGAGCGATAAAACGTCCAACCAACGCAGATTTAAGAGACTCAGGCCAAATCGAACAAGATGCAGACGTCATTATATTGCTGCATCGAGACGATTATTATAGCAAAGATGATGAAAAAACCGGGTTAGCGGAAGTAATTATCGGGAAGCAACGTAACGGCCCAGTTGGTACAGTAGAATCTTATTTTGCTGCTCAATATTCCCGATTTGAGCCATCTCATTATGCTAATGCCTAATTAAGGAGGAGTTATGAAAAATATCTTTCAAAAATCAAAAGAAGAACGCAAAGCCTCTTTGATGAGAGGCATTCAGGTCGGTTTAATTCCAAATACTAGCCCTGATTACACCGCAGCGATTACTGCTACTCAAACAGCAGAACCTGAATTAAGGACAGTCACGCTGTTAGAATTAAGACCGTTTGATAACAACCCAAGAAAAACACAAAATCCAAAGTTTGAAGAGATCAAAGAGTCTATCAGAGTAAGAGGATTAGATTTTCCACCTAACATTACTAAGCGACCGAATGAGGATTTTTATATCATCGCTGACGGTGGTAACACACGTCTGCAGGCATTAAAAGAGTTATATGAAGAAACACAAGACCCTAAATATTTCTCCATTCGTTGTCTATATAAGCCGTGGCAAGGTGAAAGCGATGACAACACAGAAGGCGATTTACATTGCTTGATTGGACATTTAGCTGAAAATGACCTGCGTGGAGACCTCAGCTTCATTGAACGTGCGTTAGGCATTGCCCAAGCAAAACAGTTTTATGAAAAACAGCTAGGTGAATCACTCTCGCACCGCAAATTTATAGAGCGCTTAAAAGCCGATGGATATAGCGTTACTTATTCTGTATGGGCACGGATGCAGCAATGTATTGAGTTACTCTATCCAGCCATTCCAACATTATTGTTTAACGGGATGGGAAGACCGCAAATCGAGAAATTGCTTATCCTATACAATAATGCGGAAAAGTGTTTCGATAAATACACCGCATTACACTACAAAGATAACAATAGTTTTCAGTCATTATGGTTAGATACCTTAAAAAGGTTTGATAATGATGACTATTCATTTGAAATTTTCCAAGATGAATTGATAGGCAATATGGTCAATGAAATTGGTACGGATTATGTTTCTTACCAAGATATTCTCTTTGAACTTGAGAATAAACCTAAAGCCAATGTATCAACCAATCAAGAAACTGAAGCAGTTAATGAAAATATTACGCCTTCACAGGAATTAAAAACTGAACCAGATAATCAAAATAATGAAAAATCAGAAGATGCTCAAAAAATAAGCACTGATCACAGTGTGACCAGTGAGCAAAAAACGAACGATTTTGATGGTTTTGGTCATTCTGAACCAGAAAATGAAGATTATCAGACTGAACCAGATGATGAAGAATCTTTAACAACTGAACCAGACAATAATATTGATGATAATGGGTTATCTGATTTCGGACTCTCATTTGAAAAACAACAATCAATTAATGAGCAAAAACAGCAACGAGCCGCACAAAACGGTATTGCATTTGCAAACAGTGGCTGTCAGCCTGTTGAAGATATCTGGCAAATTTATCCAGCTATTGATAATGTTGAAAAACTTCGCTTTGAAGCGTATGGGTTAACGACTGATATTGTGTCAATTATCGGCCTTAAATCATCCATCATTGAACCTATTAATGATGACTTTAGTTTTACTATTCTGCCATTATCACAATCAGATAATGTCTCCGTTTTACAAGAGAATATACATCAATTGTTGTCGTGCTTGGCAACAGATGGTCACAATGAAAATTTAACTTGTACCCTCAATGAATCATTATTGATAGGTATGGAATCTGAGCCGGAAATTAATGATTTATTACTGGTTAAAATCTTTAGGCTTATCAGAGTCACGCGTCAATTAAGGCAGCACTTACGGGGATGTTAATTATGATGCCAACAATCAATCAAATTATACTACCTCACCTCATTGCTCAGATAAAAATGGGCAAATTACGCTATTGTGAGGAGCTGGGATTTAGTACCGAGGAGTTGATAAAAATCAACAACCTTACTACTGACGAGCTCCATTTTCTGAGCAATATGAACACGACTTTTTTCAAAGTAAGTGTTAATCACGATTTACTAAATAAAATGCTGAAGAGAACTAAAGATCAAACAGAATATCAAAATCTGTTTGACAGAGCACTTGTTCTCGGCGCAAGCATTGAATTAATGCGCCATTTTTTTGGCGCGCAAAGTCACGAAGTTAGCGAAAGAAGACGTTTGCTCGGGAAGCAAATCTCAAGCGGAAGACGAGCATTTACCGACCCGGAAAAATCTAGTGCCGCTTGGTATAGATGGCAGGAAGCCTGTAAGCTCTCTGAGAAAAACAGAGAGCTAAACGATATTACCGCTTTAGACAATCTAATGGTGATTGCTGAAGAGCTGGATCTTGATTTGACAACGCTCTGGAAGCAGGTGCAGAGATGGGAAAAAAATGGAGGTGAGCTATGACAACAACCGGGAATGCAGGATTGTTTTATTTTGGAAACCCACACGAAACAGTCCCTCTAAGACTCTTACAAGATCCCTATTTAACGGTTCGTGCAAAATATACTTGGCAAATGATTCGTTACCACGCAAAAGCCTTTGCTAGTAGCTTATTTCCGAGCTATGAGAAGTTGCAAGAACTTCTCTCAGACAAACTTTATCGCCAAGAAAAAGTTTCACGAAAAATTGTAAGTCAAACGCTATTGTTGTTGAGATTAACAAGATGGCTCACTTTGTGTGATACCAAACGAGATGAGAAAGGAAGAGTTTTGGGCAACGTATACATCATTCACGATGAGCCTATCGGCATTACGGATGCCGTTCATTTTGACTCTTCCTATTTAAAACTACTTGCTCAGTCAACTAAACACAATGACAGAGTCGTGCAAGAAGTTGCACAGCATATTATTGAGTCAATCAAAAATGATAAAAACAACGCTCATTTTGTATCATATTTAACATTGATGCAGAAACGTTTCAATGAATCCCAAGATGCCTCATTAAATTCAAATCGCACTCCGGCAGTAGCGAAAAAAGTAATGGCAGAATTATTAACAACAGAGACAGATAACAAATCGGAACTCAGTGAAAAAGAGAAAAAATTGCAGAGTTCCGAAATGGAACTTAGTCAAAAAGATGAAGTTTTACAGAGTTCCGATATGGAACTCAGTGAAAATTATCAGAGTTCCCAAATGGAACTCAGTAAAAATGATGAAAATATAGCCAGTTCCCAAATGGAACTCAGTGAAAAAGGAGAAAATTTGCTTAGTTCCGATATGGAACTCAGTACGAAACCACTAAAATCGGCTAATTTTCATACGGAACTCAGTAAAAAACACTTAGTTTCTCAGTACAGTACTAGTACTAATAATATATATACTAAGTACAGTACTAGTACTGTATTTAATAATAATTTATTAAAAGTATTTAACGATCTAGAAAAAAAGACTCTAGAAAATTTAATAAGACAACTCAGATTATCTGATGCTGTCGTTCAGAGCGTGATGACTGAAGCTGCATTACGCATTGAAAAAGGCGATATTCGTAATCCGCTAAGCTATGTGTGTAGCTTGCTAAGAAAAGCGAAACAGGGAGACTTTAACGAGTATCTTTGCAAAATTAAGAACAAAACAGCAGATTTGGCAAAACCAACCTCACAGACAAAAAAACAAAATAACCCGGTTTTGACAGTCACTAGAAGTCCTGAAGAGCTCGCCAATATGCTGAATAAAGCAAAATTACTGGCAGAGCAATTACGAGGTTAGTTTTTTATCGCTTTCGGAAAATCAATTAATCATTGTGATTAACGGCGTGGCGTGAATAATAAGCTCTAATTAAAAAACAACACGAGGAGACAAATCAATGCCGGGCGTTAATCAGGTAAATATTTTGGGTAACTTGGGGGATGCGCCTCAAGTACGTTATATGCCGAACGGCGATTTAACTGCAATGCTAAGCGTAGCAACAAGTCGCGTTTGGAAAGACAAAAACGGTGAAAGACAAGAATTAACCGAATGGCACAGAATTGTGCTATATCGAAGATTAGCAGAAATTGCCAAAGATTATCTGCACAAGGGCAGTAAAGTTTTTGTGACCGGCTATTTACGTACACAAAAATGGACTGATGATAAAAATGTAGATCGCTGGACAACTTCAATTATTGGTGAGCAGTTACAATTAATAAGCAGTAAACCAGTTATTCAACAAAACAAACAGACAGAAGAACATATTTCTCCTGAAGCGGAAATTCAAATCATTGAAGATGAGCCGTTTCCTTTTTAATTCTTATTCCCCTTAGTAATGAGTGTAAAGCGTTTGCCGGTGAATAACCGGCTTTTTTATCTATAAACACTGAAAAGGTTAAAAAATAAGCAGTGATCGCAGTGTGACCAGTGCTTATTTTTTAATCATACTGAGTATATTAGGTCATTTATTATACAAAAATAAAGCAAATATTATAAAAATGTTAAAATTTAACAAATATTTAACCTGATCACACTGCGATCACTGCTTAAAAAATAACCATATTTTTTTGATAAAAACGAGTATCTAATAGTTTATTGTATTCATATAGCGAAAACATATGATGAGGTTTTATTCAATTAACAACAAAAAGGATACGATACTATGGCTGATGTAAACTCAATCGGTGCTTTACGCACTGATATCACTTTAACGTTGCAAACCCAATATGCCACACGACTCTGGCAGGGTAAAAATGTCAATAAAGATAATAAGCAAATAACTCGGATTATCAGCGTTCCGGTGTGTTTATCGATTTTAAATAGAATTACCCAACACGCTGCGCAAGATGATCCGTATGCAGATGCTTATTTAATGAAAATTGAGAGTAAAATTTTATCTACTCGTGAAAAAATGGCTAAATTAGCAGATAAAATGACTGATATTTATGCTGAAAATGTGCCGGGAGCCATTGAACTGAAAAATAGTTTTAATGTTGATCCAGCGAAAATCCCATTAGCTATCAGGTCTTCTATCGGATATCAGTTAATTTATCTGTTAGCTGATTTTGATTATTTCACTACTGTAGCAATGACAGCAGCACACATTGCAATTATGCCAAGACAAGAGGTTAGAAATTTAGTAGAACAAGCTGCTCATCTTGTACGCTCAGTTTTTGGTTTAATCCAACGGTATCAGGATGCCGGAGTTAGCCGAGCGGATATGAGAGCTGGTACAGCTAATGCTTTGGCTGCGATTGCGCGGTTTGGTAAATTGCCGGAAGATATTCTTTCTGGAAAAACTCGTAGTCAATTTGCGCCTGTCAATATAGCTTTGTTTGCTGAAGCAGAAGATAATGATGAGAAGTCTGAAGCAGTTGATAAGGAGATTGGATGAAATATCGTTCATTAGATAAAGAAGATTATAAAAAATTAGTGTTTAATACCCCGTTGAATACGGGGTTAAAAACATTATTTGGTCCAATCGATAATGCTGATGAATACAAAGCATTAGCACAAATGATAAAGGATGCCCGCGCTGAGTTATTCGAATTGGGACGGAATATTGTAAATGGGGCAAAAGAGTATCCATTGAACCACGTTCCGATAGTGTTCATTATTGATCATAATAGCTCCTCTGGGGGAAAGTTCTTGCGATGGCGTAATCAACTGCGAAACCGTACAGGTAAATATGCTTGGGATCAGTTGATTCAAGATAAAAATGTGCCGGAAGAAATTAAAGAAGCATTAATTGCATTGGAAAAAGATCGCATAGCGTTTAATGCGCAAATGTCAGTAATGAACTTCATTTACCGACAGGCGAAAGAATGCGCAGAAAAAATTAATGAAATAGAACAGTTGTATCAGCAAGGAAAAAATAAAGGTAAGGTGTGAGCCTTACCTTTTTTATCTGTCAGATATTTTCTTAATTCTAAAATACAATTTATTATTGTTCGGATCGTGTTGGTCTCTTAATCTAAATCCTGTCAAATATCACTCGTTATAGCGGTAATAGTAGTTATGGCTCATTTCGAAAGTGATCTTATAAATTGTATCTATATGAAAAATAAAGATAAATTTTATTGATTAAAAAATGGCCACTGATCGCAGTGTGATCAGTGATTAAATTTTAATCAGTGATCGCAATGTAATCAATGAGTAAAATTTAATCAAAAGTATTTTGTAATGATAGGAGATAAAGTTATGACTGATTTAACGAAAACTGATTTGAAGGTAGGAAATATAGATGGCGAGTGGAGAAGAGCGGAATGAAATTAATTTTATGCGAGAAGCCATCGCAAGGACGGGATATTGGGAAGTTTATTGGTGCAACAAAAAGAGGGGAAGGATATTTATCGAGTCCAGATCAGCAAACATTTGTGACTTGGGGAATCGGTCATTTAGTTGAGCAGGCTGAACCTCAGGATTATGATGAATCCTATAAAAAATGGGGTTTTGATAATTTGCCGATTATTCCAGACAAGTGGATGATGAAGGTAAAGAAAGAAACAGCTAAACAATATAAAGTTGTAATGGGATTAATTAAAAAAGCTAATCATATTGTTATTGCAACTGACCCCGATAGAGAAGGTGAGGTTATTGCGCGTGAATTATTAGATATGGCTAATTATAAAGGAAAGGTGCAGAGACTTTGGTTGTCCGCTTTAGATGATGGCAGCATTAGAAAAGCATTGGCTAATTTAAAATCTGATGCAGAAACAAAACCTTTGTATGCCGCAGGATTAGCAAGAGGGAGAGCTGACTGGCTAGTTGGGATGAACCTGACGAGATTATTTACTCTCATCGCTCAAAAGCAAGGGTATCAAGGTGTGATGAGTGTTGGGCGAGTACAGAGTCCGACACTGGCGATTGTAGTACAGCGAGATCGTGAAATTGAAAACTTTGTTTCTAAGCCTTTCTATCGTTTAAAAGTAAACCTTGATGGATTTTGTGCTTATTGGCAACCGACAGAATCGGTTTGCGATGATGAGGGAAGATGTATTGATTACAGTGTGATTACGCAAGTGCAAAGACAACTATCGAAGACACTTAAAATAGATAATATTGAAACTAAGCGCAAAAAAGAGATGCCTCCACTTGCATTTGATCTCGGGACGTTACAGCAAACTTGCTCTAGATTATTTGGTATGGGAGCAGCACAAGTGCTAAAGATAGCACAGTCATTATATGAGACACATAAAGCAACGACATATCCAAGAACCGATTGTGGTTATTTACCCGAATCAATGATTGATGAAATTCCGCTTGTGCTAAAAGCTGTATCTGAATCAGATCCTCAAGTTAGAAATATTGTAGCAAAATTAGATATATCTCTTCGTTCCAGAGTTTGGAATGATAGTAAAATTACGGCTCACCACGGCATTATTCCGACAACTCAAAAAGTTGATTTGAGTAAGATGAGTGACGATGAATTAAAGGTTTATCAGCTTGTACGCAAGCATTATTTTGCTCAGTTTCTACCATTATATGAGGAGGATAATACGAGTGTGCTGTTATCTGGTAATGAACAGACGTTTATTTCAAAAGGTAAGCAAGTAATAAATATGGGATGGAAGGCTCTGTTTCAGCAAGACAGGAATGATGATGATGAAGAACAATCGCTACCATCCTTGCGGCAGGGGCAATCGTGTAATGTTGTTGATAGTGATGTTTTAACTTTGAAAACTACACCGCCTAAGCATTACACTGAGGGAACATTAATTGCCGCAATGAAAAATGCGGCTCGGTTCGTTACAGATGCTCGATTAAAGCAGAGACTAAGAGAAACTGAGGGGCTTGGTACAGAAGCTACTCGAGCAGAAGTGATTGAAACATTATTTAAGCGAGGTTACCTTGAGAAAAAGCGCAAGGAAATTGTTGCAACTTCAGCTGGTAAATCTTTAATTGATGGGTTGCCGGATATTATTAAAGATCCGGGTATGACTGCATTATGGGAACAGGCGTTAAATGATATTGCTTCAGGTAAGATGTTATTACAGGATTTTATGGATAAGCAGAATCAATTTATTTCCCACGTAGTGAAATCAATGATTGGTTCTGGGAGTATGGCAATTCAAGTGAAAGCTGAAAAGATATGCCCTAAATGTGGTGCAGCAATGAGAAGAAGAAAAGGTAAAAACGGAGATTTTTGGGGCTGCTCCAATTATCCTACTTGTACGGCAATAGAAAATATTGGCTCAAGAAAAAGGGTTGGAAAATCACAATAATCTATTTACAATAGAGATTGCAAATCGTTGGTAACTTACGTCAAAGTTACGCCCTTTAAGACTGAACTTGCGGTTCTGTGGTAGCTCACGCGAGGAATGTCGTAAATGACCGTTTGAGACAACTGCTGACTTGAACTAAGTTGTCGAGCGTTTTGAAATATGGTCTCTCTTAACAGAGTAAATGCAATCTCATCTATAATCATTTTTTATTTGTCTATATGTCGTGGGATTTTATTTGTTTCCAATGATGGGAATAAATAAAATCCCACGATATTCTTTTGCTAAACCACGGGGCAGTGGTGAAAAATGCTCGCCCTTTGTGCGTCAGCGCTATTGTCAAACTGATTGGGACGACTTAGTGATCAGTGGATGGGGAGAATAATTATGGTATTTCAGAGGGAACAATTAATTATTTAAACTTTCTTTTTCGTCAAACTCTTCAATAGCTTATTATCGTGGTGATAAGCTCAATTCAAAATTGTCATCTTTGACGTAATTTTTATAGTTGCAGTATGGTCGGTGAGATTATGCTGCAAATTTTCTTTTATGTATAAAAAACAACCACTGATCGCAGTGTGATCAGTGGTTGTTTTTTAATCATTAATTGGAAAAGGGTGTTTTTCACATAAATAGAAATTTAATATAGGGTGTAATCAAAAAGTAGGTAAATGCTATTATTTGCTAATATGTAATCTCTATTTTGAATACATATGTAAAACCTGGACTAAAAGGCCTTTTAAAGGTAAGGGGTGAACCCCTTACCTTCAGAGGGAAATTACCCTTAACCTTTACTTTTTAATGAGGATAAAGATGGCACAAATCGAGGATGTAAAATTTTCAGTAACAATGGATTATTCACAAGCTGATGAAATCAGCATACATATTGTATGGGACGCAAGTGATACTTTTCCGCAAGAGAAAGTAGAGCAATTAATAGAGTATATGAATAGAAACCTCGTTCTGCTCTTTGGTTTTTTTAAAGATAAGTTTCGGCTGTATCTTGAATATAATGAAGTGTTGCTTTCGTTTTCAGTGAAAATGAGATTTGAGTTTGATGATACCGGGTTCAGCATTAAATTTCTGAATAAGGATAATGATACAGGAGCTGAGTATTTAGCAAGATGTATTATGAATGATTTACTTACTGGAAATGAAACAATAGAGAAATTGTTGGAATATCTTCAAGAAGACGATGAGAATAAAAACATTGAAGAGATTGTTTTGCAATAGATTCACCTTAAATTTTATAATTGTATGTTTTTTAGTCACTGATCGCAGTGTGATCAGGTTAATAGTTACAATATTCAATATTTTAAAATTGATTAAAATATAAACACTGATCACAGTGTAATCAGGTTAAAAAATTGTTAAAAATAGGAAGGTGTTTTTTTGATGAGAATCTTAAATTAAAAAATTGTTTTATTTCTTTGTTGTTATTGTTTTAATGTAATCGGTTAGTGTTTTGGAAAAGTTTGCTCATTCTTGTACCTAGTTAACCCTTCCAAAAATCACATCAAACAGATGGATAACTGAAAAGTTATCCATCCTCCTCTTAAATTGTAGTTATAGCTAAGTTTTTTTCAGTATGTAAGCTCTGGACTTTTTTTGATCAGACTGTTTAATCAATAAATTATTTTATTTTGTTGAAATTGCTTGTTTAATGTTAACTGTTAAATCGCTATCGTTGATAGCATTTATAACGGCTGACCTGTAATGCCGTGTTCAAGCGTTGCTTGAATGTATGGTCGCCCTTTAAACCGAGGTGACGGTTTTTAAAATTCACCGCCCTTTCTAAGGCTGCGAGCACTTTGAGACCAGCCTCTGTCGCGTAAGCGATGGTGAGTGTTTGTTTAACAGAATTTTATTTTTAACCCTGGCGGGGAACATTTTTCCCGTGTTGGGTAAGGATGTTTCTCCGCTTTTTTTATTTTTAGGAGAGACATTATGAATACCCAAACTCAACAAGCTAAAACTTATTTTAATCTTCACACAACAGGAATCGGATATTTAAACAATATTCGAGAAGTTAAGCCTAAAAAAGGAAATCCTTTCCTTGCTTGTCGCATTGCCGCATTAACGGGTGATGCGAAAGAGCCAGAATATCGTTATTTTGATGTGAATGTTGTGGGGAATGATGCTGCAAATCTTATTCGTCGCTGTCAAAATGCGGTTAATATGGAGAAAAAAGTATTAATTTCATTTGTGATTGCAGATTTGTGGGTAGATACCTTTACCTATACAACAGAGAGTAAATATCACAAGAAAGGTGATGTTGGCACAATGCTTAAAGGTCGTTTGATTAACATTAATATGATTAAAGTTAATGGGAAGCTAGTTTATTCTTCACCAAAAGAAGAGCTAGCGCAGCCAGAACCCGTTGAGCAGTCTCAACAAGCTCAAGCTGTTGAAGCATTACTATTACCAGAAGAAATTTTGGTTCAGGAAGATGGCAATGAGCTTCCATTCTAATCAATGAGACCAACAGCAATACTGTTGGTCTTTTCCCTTCATTTAGACTACTATAGTTATTAGCTTGAAGTCAGATTAATTTCGGCGATGTACAAAATGGCAGGATTTATTCTTGCCGGTGTCGGCGTATTAATGGGATTGATGAAGTTTATTCATTAATTCTTTTTCACTTTATTGATGCCCGAGTGTCCGGTGATGCTGAGGTATTTGATGATGGTGTTCAAGCAGCAAGAGAAGCGTTTAATCGTTCTATTGATGCTTTAAGAAAAGAGCTTTTGGATGCCGGACTTTCACCGAATAAAGTGGAAGAGATTATCGGTAAACGAGCTTTCTCATTGCAATATATACAAGAAAATCAACTTATTAAATAACTTATCTTTTATCTTAACCCATCTGGGAAACATTATTCCCGGTGGGCGTAGTGTTTCCCTTTATTTTTAGAATTTAGGAGAAATGCTATGAATACTCAACAATTGATTAATTACATATGGAAAAACAGAAATAAAAAGTATCTGTTTTACTATGTAGTCAATAATATTGCCCGTTCTGGAAAGAGTAGAAAAGCGCGAATTTATGTGCTTAAAGACAATGAACTTTTGGAAGTAACAAAAGTCATTGCTTCCGTAAATAACGCTAAAATAGACGGCGATAATTTAGTCATTATTGGATCGGGAATGGATATGTATTTTTATACACTACATAAATTCCTATCTAGAATTTCAAAAGCAAAGAACCTTAGCAAAGATGGAGAATTTTTCCTCTCTGCTGATAGTTATATTCATCTTTAATAATTCTTACGATACTCATCTGAGAATTGATGGAAAATCCATTTATTCAGTACAGGATTATCTGGACTGCATAAAGTTATATAAATAATGGCATTTTCGAAATTTTAGATAAAGTTAAAGCTAATTATTAATTAGCTTAATTTGTCCATTTTAAAAATAGCGACTTCGGTCGCTATTTTTTTTGATCAAATTGTCTATTCAATTTCCTATTCTTTTTATCTTCGCCGTTTTTTAAGTGGTTGTTCTCCTTTTTCAGTAGATGAGGGGGAGTTAGGGTTAGTAACCAAGTATGGCGAAATTGTAGAAACAAAATCAGCTGGTCTACATTGGCGTTCTTGGTTAGAAGATGACATTAAATTTTCAACAAGGGAGCAAAAAGAAGTTATAGGTTCTTTTGATGATGAAAGAGACAAGATCACCGGCATTTCTGCTTATACAAGAGATGCTCAAACTGTGACTACCGCATTGGTTATTACCTATAAATTAACAGATCCTGTTGCTGTATATAAAAATTATCGTACTACCGAAAATATGATTAATCAGTTGGTTGAACCGAGAAGTAGACAGGCTCTTGAAATCGTATTTAGTGGATATACAGCACAAAGAGCTCTGGAAAATAGAGCGAAATTAACTACAGATATTACCGCTCAAATTCGTGATGCAGTTAAGGGTTATCCGATTGAAATTACCGCTGTTCAAACAGTCATTCAATTTAATAAAGAGTATGAAAAAAGGGTAGAGGAAAGCGTTCAAAAGAATGTAGCAATTCAGACAGCGGAACGTGAACTCATTATCCAGCAGAAGCAAGCAGAGATTGTAAAAGTAAACGCTCAGGCAAAGGCGGATGCTGAGATTATTCAAGCGAAAGCAGATGCTGAAAAGGTGCGTCTTGCAGGTGAGGCAGAAGCGGCAGCTATTCGTGCGAAAGGGGAAGCATTAAAGGAAAATCAACAGCTTGTTGAATTAACTGCAGCAGAAAAATGGAATGGGATTTTGCCGACAACAATGACTCCGAATGGTGCATTACCTTTTATTAAAATAGGAGAAAAATAATTGATTGCGGTATTACAGATAATATTTTATTTGCTTTTAATCATATTAATTCTCTTGTGTATAAGAATGGTGTTATGTGGTCAGAAGGTAATGGATAAGCAACTTGAGAAAATAGATAAATATAAGGAGTAGATATGTTCTTTTTAGGTATTATTGTTGGAATCGCTATAGGTTTTTCGGTTCAGGCTTTTTTTAAACAATATAAAATTGTTGAAAGAAATAAGGAGTGATAGATGAGTAATATAGAAAGAGATTTAAATAAATTAGCTATAGAGACTCTCAATTTAAGACATAAAAATATTACCATTACTGATGGTAATGTATTTGTTTGGATACAAGGAAATATTGGCGAATGTTTTATCTCCTTAGATAGAGAAACGCGAGATATTAAATTAAGATATCGTGACATAGTGGATGAGCCCAATGGCGGTTATCATTACGGAGATTTTGAAATTGAAAAAAACATTGTTAAAGGGACTCAAACATATAGGAGATTATATAAGTTACTTGTAGAAATTGAAAAGAATGAAGGAGTATAAAAATGGGGCGGTATGTATCTGTTTTTATTTTTTCTGTAATATCCTCTATTCTTTTTTTTAGAGTATTTTCAATTATTTTGGATATGGAACCTTCAAAACAAATAGATGATCTGAATTTAAATAATTATTGCTACAACTTTGAATTACAACGCAATAAAGGACAAGAACAAATAAAAATTAATCGAGATTCTGAGATTATTATACAGTTCACAGATACATCTACTTGTAAAGTTACTATCAATAATTAAATGATTGAAGAAATATATTAAAAATAGAGAACGTGTAAAAATAGATTTGGTATATAAAAAATATTTTTTATAATATCTTAATGGAGAAAAAATGAGCAAATTTCATCAGAATATTTTTAACATACTTTGTGAAGTTAACAATGTACAAAAAATTAATATTGAACTATTCCCTCAAAGCGAGAGTAGTAATAAGTTGATAACAGTTTTTCAGGTGTTTTTAATGATAATGACATTGCCATTCTTCTCTTTCGCTGCTTCTTCGCAAGAATATCCTGATGTTTTTTGGGGAATAAGTTTTTTATTAGTAATTCTTGCTGTTTTTATTCTTATTTATGACAAAATCAAAAAGCCAATTTCAATATCTGAACAGCATCAGGAATTGTATCAAGAATCACTTGCTCTTTTACAAAGTTATGAAATTGTAAAAAATGATATTTCTGAAGATGAATATCTAAGTTATATCAGAAAAAAATCATACAGTCGTCTTATAGAGAAAAATCCCACTGTTGAAGAAATTCGTAACTATCTAAATTGAAAAAATAGATGAAGCCTTTTATGAATTATAAATATGTCTAAGAGAATTTTATTTAATAATCCTGAACTTACTGAATTTTATCAGATCTGTAAGAGTTTTATTTATGAAAATAAATTTTATGAAGTCTATCGGTTAGAAAATAATAAAAATGAGTCAGTTTTAATATTGTTTAACTTCTATCGTTACACAAAGAAACATAAAACGGGACAAATTAAAGTAGAATACTGGTGTTTGAAATCACAGAAATGGAAGAGAGAGCGAGCAAAGAAAAAGTTGAAATATTGTTATACAATACCTTTTCTTAATCTTTCTTTAAACTATTTGTTCTATGTACAAGAAAATGTAATTATAAAAATTGTTGAATATCTGAGAATAAAACATCCTGAGTATAAAGAGTTATCATCTTATTTTATATCGACACTTATTGACTTGCTCAAAAAATATTTACATCATAGAACGATCATATTTAGAAATGCTCCTAATCATACAAAACACATAACTAAATGGTTATGGCAATATTTTTGGGATAAGTCTATTATTTCAGCAGTTTTCAGAATTGAGGGATATGGGGCTCATTTAGGTCATTATCTTTTTTATCAAAAACATATTGCTAAATTAGCACGGGTAAGCCGTGAATATCCAAATCTCTTACCATTATTAAGCCAAATTAAACCCACTTATTGGGATGATCCAAACTTGTTTAGTTATGATTATTGGGTAAATAAATCTTCTAGAAGTAGAGAATTTCGTAGTCCAGTATATTGTGAAACAAAACAACAATGGAGTTGGATAAAAAAGCAATCATCTAAATTTATTAGAGTTTGGTTGCAGCAGAATCGGGATTGTCGAGGATATATTCTTTCTGTATTAATGCAACCTGGTGTATCAGAAAAACTTCCAGTATGTTTGCAAATTATGATTTTTATGTCTGGACGTATTTTAGAAGAGCAATATATTTCGGAACAAAATAAACAACGTTTACTTAGATTATTTATCCGATATGCTCTAGACTTTTGGAAAAATAGAGGAATTAGAGAGTTAAGAAGTTATTTGAAAAATGACGCTATAGAAGAGCTTCAAGATATTGCAACCTATTTATCTAGTAATGAAGGAGGGAGGCGTGGACTACCTCCGACGTGGGAACATTTAATTGAGCGTAATGAGCAGTGGCATCGCCAACTTATTGAAGAGCTTCAACGCCGAAAAGATGAAGAACATCAACAACAGTTAGCAAAATTTTGGGACAGTAATGTGTCTTATTATAAGATTGATGAGGTTGAATTTACTGCACTGACGACAGGGAAAGCCTTATATGAAGAAGGACAACGAATGAATCATTGTATTTTTACTTATACTGATCTCTGTGATGCAGGGCGTTATTTAGCATTTTCAGTTAAGCACAATTATAAAGATAAAAATGTAAAGCCTTATTACTCTACACTTGGTTTATGTCTGAGTGGACAAGGAAAAAATCAAAAATGGCTAATAGATCAGCATAGAGGGCGATACAATGAAAGTGTTGCTCCTTATTTAAAAAAGATTGCACAACAATTTTGTCGAGTCTTGAATCAGCAATATTCTTTTTAATGAAGTTTTTATTGATTTTTTTGGATAATCAATTTCCTATTCATTTTTTTCTCTGTCTTCTTTATGTTGTGATCAATATTGCACATTAAGGAGATGAAAATGAAAAAACAGTTGCTTGCTTGCGCGATTGCCGGTTTGTTTGTTTTGACTGGTTGCAGTAATCATTCTGGGAACAAAAAAACTCAGACTGATACTAATGTGGTACCTATGCCGGTTGTAACGGCGCAATCAGCTACCCAAAATAAATCAATCCAAACAGCCCAAGTTTTTAAATCAGAGGTGGTTTCACCAGACATTTACCAGCAGCAAGATGCTTTAGAGCCTAGTGTTGTGCGTACAGATCGTTATCAATTAACAAATATTGATGCGCAGTTGGGACAGAAGTATTTACTCGAGCAGGCTGTTGTTATCAAGATGAAAACAAAAAAGAATCAGTCATTAAATGTTGAGCAAGGCATTAAAAATACGTTGTCAAATACGGGGATTTCACTTTGCCCGGCATTCGGTCAGTCTGATTTATTAACACTTTATTCTCGCCCTCTACCAAAAGTTCATCAACAATTCGGTCCAATGAAATTGAGAGAGGCCTTGCAGATGTTAGCTGGCCCTGCTTATCAGTTAACGCTAAATGAACAAACTCGAGTAGTGTGTTTTAAAGCTAGAGTTACGGAACGCGTTTCTATTCCTGATTCCTCTCCAAATGAATAAATGAGGGTGATGATATGAAAAAACGAAATATACTACTTATCCTTTCATTGGCATTGGGGCAATCAGTATTTGCACTTGATTTGAATGAAACAGTGCAAAGTATTAAGGAAACTTCGGCCAAAGCATTAGCACAAGCTGAACAAAGTGCAAAACAGGTGTCTTCATCCGTGACTTCTACTATTCAATCGCTTTCAGCTAATGAGCAAGCTCAACATTGGGGCTTGACAGAAGAGGAATGGAAGCGATATGAGCGGCTAAAGAAAACTGAGCGACAATATTGGTCGCCAAATCTTGATCCTTTAACAACATTAGGTGTTGAGGCAACCAGTGAAGCAGAGCGGCAAAAATATGCGCGTTTGCTTGCAAAGAAAGAATTTGAACGAGTAGAGAAAGAACTCAAATTTCAGTTGGCATATGATGCCGCTTTTAAAGAGCTTTATCCCGGTGTAATGCCAATTTCTGATAATACAATGTCACCTGTTATCAATGAACGATTAGTGTTGTTTACTCGCTTAAATTGCGAGAAATGTGATTCTGCATTACAGAAAATATTGGCAACCAACAAATCAGTTGATATTTATTTTGTTGATAGCCGGCAAGATGATAAAGCTATCCGTGATTGGGCAATTTCTCATCGAATTGATGTGAATAAAGTTCGTAGCAGACAAATTACCCTTAATCACGATCAAGGAGGCCTTTGGATGCAGCACGGCAACGGCAAAATGCCGGTTATCTTTAAATCGGGAACTTGGGATCAGGTAAATGATTTTTAGATATGCAGTAATACTGATTGGTTTATTGGGATATAGTGTCTATAGTGCTGCCATTACGCATAATGTGCAGCCTATACCGGGGATTTTCCATCGGGTTGCAAATCAGTATTCTGTGCCTGCATCAATGTTATATGCGATTGCATTGAATGAAACTGGTCGCAGAGTAACAAACGTAAAGCAACCCTATCCGTGGTCGATTAATGTCAAAGGACGTAGTTATTTTTATCCCTCTCAAATTAAAGCCTGCCAAGCATTACAGCAATTTATGTCTCGTTATCCGTTAAAAAATATTGATGTTGGTGTTGCTCAGGTAAATTTGGGCTGGAACGGTATTAAGTATTTTCGGAGTGCTTGCGAGGGCTTTGATGTCGCAAAAAATTTAAATGCGGCTGCACAAATTTTGAGAGATTGCTATGTTGAAAGAGGTGATTGGTTACACGCTTCGGGGTGTTATCATCATCCAAAAGGCGGTTTTTATGCTGCCCGCTATATGCGTAATATCAAACAACACTTATCAATATTATCGTCTACTTCTTCCGTAACGCCAGATAACTGGACTTCACCGCCTGCGATTGCAGGTGTGAGTGTTGAAAGCGATCAGCGTCACTATCAATGGATTTTACCATCACAAACCATACAAACTGCTTTTATTTGGGTTGATCCAAACAAGGAGAGTCAATGAAAAAATTAATTATCTTATTGTCGCTCTTGCTTCCTGCTGTTTCTTATGCTGCTGAAGTCATTGCAGATGAGGGAGGGGAGAGTGCGTTGCGTTTTTATGAGCCCATTCAGCCTGTTATTGAAAAGGGTGATGTTGTTAATTCAGATATGATGCCACCTGTTTTTCACGAAAAAGATTTATTACCAATAGTATCTCATTTAATGACTCCTGGAAAAATAGATATTCCATCACGGATGAGGAATGACGGAAAAGTGAAGATGCCCGGTATGCAGCCATTATGTTTAATCGGAGATGATGCGTTATCAGAAGATTGGTTTAGACAAAAGTTGCCAGAGTTGAAAAAAATGGCGGCCACTTGTCTTGTTGTTAATGTACAGCAATATGAGCGTCTTCAGCAATTACGAAATATTGATAACTCAATTCCGTTATTACCGGTCAGTGCTGATGATCTCGCTAAGCGATTGAAGATAGTACATTACCCGGTCTTGATTACCGATAGAGGGATAGCGCAATAAATGAGTAATAACCACGTTATTGAATCCGTTTTACGGCCTGCTGTTGAGCTGAATACAGCGATTGTATCAGCCAGTGCAGGTGCATTGTGCCTCTATGCCCCCTGGAGTCTAGCACTTAGTCCGGATATTGGGTACGGAATGTGTGGTGCGTTTTGGCTGTTTTCTGTAGTACGTTTTAGACAAGGTTGGCGTATTTTGAAGTTTCGCCGGAATATTCGTAGATTGCCTTATTACGCACTAACCAGTAAACAGATTCCGGTTAGTCAGCGTTATCTGTTTTTGGGTAGAGGATTTGCTTGGGAACAGAAACATACACAAAGACTCTATACCTGTACTCGTTCAGAAGTAGAAGATTACGTCAAGCCAAGTTTAGCTTATCAATACGCTCGAACGCTTGAAAAATGGAGTGATGAAAGATTACCTAAATTAGCAAAATTATTGCGTACTGATAAGTGGTATAACCCAGTTAGACCGTTGCCGCCCGTTGGAGGGAGTCCGGTAATTCACGGCATTGAATTGGATGAACAGGATGTGATGTTGCCTTTGGGTGAACGTGTTGGACATACGATTGTATTGGGGACAACGCGTGTAGGTAAGACGCGATTAGCTGAGATGTTAGTAACGCAAGATATTCATCGGGGTAAGACTGTTGATGAACGAGAGGTGGTAGTGTTTTTCGATCCGAAAGGCGATGCGGATATGCTGAAACGAATGTATGTGGAAGCGAAACGAGCAGGGCGTGAAAATGAATTTTACGTATTTCATTTAGGCTGGCCGGAAATATCTGCTCGATATAACGCAGTGGGACGATTTGGACGAGTATCTGAAGTTGCAGGACGTATTTCCGGGCAGTTAAGTTCGGAGGGGAATAGCGCAGCATTTAAGGAGTTCGCGTGGCGATTTGTCAATATTATTGCCAGAGCGCAAGTGGAGCTTGGTCGCCGTCCGGACTATCCGTCAATTGCGCGTTATGTGCAAAATATTGATGAGCTATTCATTGATTATGCTACGCATTTTTTGGGGAAAACGCAGCCGAAAGCGTGGGAAGCGATTGCGGCAGCAGCAAGCAAAATCAATGATAAAAATACACCTCGCAATATGATGGGACGAGATCCTATCGTGATTGCCCTTGAGCAATTTTTGACTCAATCAAAAATACACGATCCAGTTTTAGATGGTCTGCGTAGTGCGGTGCGGTACGATAAAACTTATTTTGATAAAATCGTTGCCTCACTCCTTCCTCTACTTGAGAAATTAACAACCGGAAAAATTGCTGAGTTGCTTGCACCGGATTATAGCGATATTCACGATGAACGTCCTATTTTCGACTGGCAAGAGATTATACGCAAACGAGGCATTGTTTATATTGGGTTAGATGCGTTATCTGATACTACGGTTGCTAGTGCGGTAGGCAATAGTATGTTCGCCGATCTGGTTTCGATGGCAGGACATATCTATAAATATGGTATTAATCAAGGGTTGCCGGATGCGTTACAAGGTAAGTCGAAAAAGGTCTCTATTAACTTACATTGCGATGAATTCAACGAGCTAATGGGTGATGAGTTTATTCCATTGATCAACAAAGGGGGTGGAGCCGGAATTCAAGTAACAGCATACACTCAGACCTTGTCGGATATTGAGGCAAGAACAGGCAATAAAGCCAAGGCAGGACAAGTTATTGGTAACTTTAATAACTTAATTATGTTGCGTGTGCGTGAGCCTGCAACAGCGGAGTTGCTTACTAATCAGTTGCACGAAGTGGATGTGTTGAAAAATACAACGATTTCAGGGGTGACGGATAGTAGTGATCCTTATAGTAATCAACATTTCACATCAAATACGCAAGACCGTGTCAGTTCGGAAAAAATGCCAATGATCACGCCTGCTAATGTGATCAGCTTACCGAAGGGACAAGCATTTGCGCTGCTTGAGGGAGGTAAGTTGTGGAAAATTAGAATGCCATTGCCGGTTTCTGATAAAAATGAGCATATTCCGGAATCTATCGCACAATTAAGTGAGTATATGAAAGAAAATTACCAAACTGGAGAAACTTTATGGTCTCAAGTCGCCTATGAATATACGCCTTCAAATGAAGCGATTGCCGCGTTTGAACAGCTTGTCAGCACGCCAATTATTTCATCAAATACTGCTACTGTGCCTGCTGAAAGTGATGTAGATAATGTAGATGTAGAGAAGCACAATACAGAAGAGGGAGTAAATAATGGCTGAACAACAGGTAAAAGAACCTAGAAGAGGGTTGTTAGGTAATCTATTATCGTTGCTTGGTAGAACCTTTGGTGTGTTAGTCGTGTCATTATTTGTCAGTATTGTGATTGAATGGATCGGTATGATCTGGTTTTGGCCGGAACTTGGTGCTCAGCATAGTAAACAAATGATGTTGGATGAAGTGCAGTATTTTTCTGTGCATTTTACACAAAGTATTCTGCACGCTGATCCGGTAGTGTTAGCAACCTATGTAATGGATACCGTACATCAATATGTATTTGTGAAAAGTGGATTGTTAGCGTGGTTAAATAGTGTACAAGACCCAAGCAGTCCAGGATATGCATTAATTATTTATATTCGCGGTTATATTGAAGCGGTTATATATATCACAATGACGTTTATTATTCGGTTACTCATCCTGTTTTTTACCTCACCATTGTTTATTTTGGTTGCCGTGGTTGGTTTCACGGATGGGCTTGTACGTCGGGATTTAAGGCGATTTGGGTACGGTTATGAATCAAGTTTTATGTATCATCACGCGAAAAAAGCGATATTTCCGCTGTTAATCGGCTCTTGGATGTTATATCTTTCGTTACCGTTTAGTATATATCCAAATTTGTTGCTGATTCCGGCAGCATTTTTAGTGGGGACAGCAATTTCTATTGCGTCAGCGAGTTTCAAAAAATATCTTTAACCAGGTAAATATGATGTATATCGAAACATTAATGGCAATTGCACAGAAATTTAGAGAAAACGAACAGTATCAGGGAGGATACGTTCGTATTTTTCAAGGAAGGTATATACAAGCCTATGGTTGGAGTTTAAATATTGGCTCAGCTCATTCAGAAAAACCTGGAGCCTTGCTTATCGGTGAACGTCCTGATGATTGCTATATTGCGGTTGGAGGCAATAGGTGTGATGGAGCAGAAAAGTGGGTGAGATTGACAGAGTAAAAGGATATGCGTTCAGCATATCCTTTCTGTGATAAATCATATCTTTACTCTTTCTTTGGCATTCATTTTTAGCCAAATCTATTAGTCATAACAGTTTTTACAAGTGTTTCTGTTCTATTCTTACCAGTTAATTCTAAATCATTATTGTCTTTCCAAATATTTTCTAATTCAGATAATTTACTTTTAAATAAAGAATTTTTATTTGATGGCTGTTTAAAATCATATTCACTTAAATCTTCGCTATCACCATAGCGATTCCATTCCATAATCATTACACTACTATTAGGTGTAATTACTTCGGCAAAGTAACCAACAGAAATAAATCCTCGCTCATTAAAATTATTATCAATTTTGACAATTATATGCTGACCATTAGCAAGTAAGATAGGCGTTTCTGTTAAAGCACAAGTGAGCCATTCTAATCTTTTCATTTTATTTACCTATTTTTATAAATTTCCAAGAATACTCTATATATGGTAGTAATGTTTTTGTAATTTACAAAAAAAATGATATGCCTTGCGACATATCATTTTTTAGTAAATTTAATGGTGACCCTGTTTTTTAGCTTTTAATGCAGAGCGATACTTCTCATCCGCTTCCATCATTTTTTTTACGCCATAAACCATCAACCAGGTAAGGATAGCACATACTGCTAATACGATTGATAATTTCATATTATTCCTCCTTTGTTATGCGAATAATAACTTGCCGTAAAAATCTGCCAAGCGTCAGAAAACCATATCCGATACTGATTAAAATAAGCAAATTCAGTATCTTAAAACTTAATGTATAACTGCCATACAGCATAACAGGAATAGCTAGAATTGCAATTTTAGCTATATCATCACACATTTTTGACCACGCTTCTAAGGTAGTAGTTTCAAAAGGTGGTTTAAATAGGTTAAGCATAGTGTCTCCAATAAAAATAGGGATACACTATGCCCATTGGGGATACGTGTATCCCCAATGGGTGAATGTTAAAGCATTGATTCAAAATGTTTTATTAGCTCATCAATATGAGCAAATAAATAACAACCATATTGGTTGGTGTTTGGCATAATGCCCCAAACATAAACATAGCCATCCTTTCGGATAGCATAACGATCAAATTTACATCTCAATTTTTCACGTACTTGTTTAATGCTTACTTTTTTCATTTTGAACCTCCTTAAGCTGCATCATATTGTTCGTACTGCTCGTATAACCGCATTGTGTCGCGGATTTCGAACAAATATTCAGCTGCTTTTCTTGCTTCGCCAGAAGCGCGGAAAATGGCTTTTTTATCGGATTTCAACACTTTAATCCAGCTGTCGATGTAGCTGGCATTATTGGATATTGTGTCAAAACCCAATGCCGTGCAAACAAATGCACTGCCCATCTCGGCAATTAATTCCTCAAAAGCGTAGATTTCGTTACCGAATTTAGCTTTTTTCGAGGTAATGCCTTCACGCTCTAATCTATCTTTATGTCCTGTTGCGTGAATCATCTCGTGCAACAGAACACTATAGTAAGAGCGTTCGGTACAGAACGTTTTCATCAACGGCATATTAATTACATCCATCAATGGGCTATAATATGCCTGATCTCCAGCGGTATGTTTTACCGCAACCCCCATACCCTCCAAAATTTGGTGAACTTCGTTCACTTTTTGGAATTCAGAAGGCATCTCTTTTTCGAGATACATTTCTTCTGGGAGTCCTTCACACTGTTCAATATTGAACAGTGGATAAGCACGGATGATGGCAAATTTTTCCATTTCTGGATTGCCTTCACTATCCAGAATGAGCTCACCGTTATCATCTTTTTTCTCTCTTTCAATAGGAGAGTAATTGATGATACGAGTGGCTTTTTCGCCTTTTTTAATTTTGCCACCAAGTTTATTGGCGGCTTTGGCAGTCAACCATTTGGTTGACTGATAGCCTTTTTCTTCTGAGGCTATCATTAGCAGCAGGACGTTAATTCCGGTGTAATAACGACCGGAAACCGCATTTTGCGGTAAGCCGCTTACCCAAGGTTTGATCCAAGGGCGAGTGCCGCTTTCTAAGCACTGAACGATGCGATCTGTAACGTCTTGATAGACGTCTATTTTATGAGAGGCAGAGGCATTTTGTTGATTTTTCATAGCGTTTCTCCTAAAAAAATAAAGGGAAACACTATGCCCATCGGGATAATGTTTCCCGGATGGGTGAAGTGTGGAATGATAACGATTATTTCGTTATTAGTTTATGCAGATTGTTTTGAAGCAATGGTAAAATCACCTTGTCCTTTAAGAAGACCTTCAATAGAAATATCTTCATTTAAGTCATCCCAGTGGATTCCTCTTGGGCTCAGTTCATAATCTTGTAGTTGCTCAGGGCTTGCAGTCATCAAACGTGGGAACCACGCAAGTGGTACACCTATTGTTCTGGCATCATTAAGCTCAACCCACATACAATCTTTTTCAAAATAAACATTTTTAGCTGAAATACTCATACCAATGTCCTTGAATAATTTCTTTCTGTGTTGAAATATAAATTAACAGCTCTTTTAATTCTTTTGCATTAAAGCCATCATTTTGAGCTAAAGAAACAGGCTCTAGCCAAAATTTAGCCTCGTTACCAGCCTTTCTGACGTGGATATGAGGCGGTTCTAATGGATTTCCTTCATTAGAATAAAAGAATAATTTATAACCTTTAAAACGTAAAATAACAGGCATAGTTACCTCGAATATATTTTAAAAGTAATATTGGCTTTATCAGGGGATAAAGTCAATTATAAAAGACTATGCGCGTACCACTAAACAATTAGATTTTGTTTGATGAGGTACAACATCAAAAAAGTGATAACTGCTTTCTGATGTTTGCATTAGAAAGCGTTGATTGCCGGAAAACCAGCATTCAAGTGCTTTTTCTTTTAATCCTTGAATAAGGGACTTATCTAGATATTCAAACTCAGATAAAACCCGATAGTGAATGGAAACTTTCATATTCCCTCCAAAAAGTGTAGGAAATATGATCACCGTGTACGGGAAAATATTTCCCACACGGGTGAATAGGTTATTTTAGGTTAATTTGCTAAGCTGATATAAGTTAATAATGCACCAACAATAGCAACCACAAAGGTAATAATGGCAAAAGTTAAACGATTAATCGCTTTATAAAAATCTGTTTTAACCTCTTTAATCTCTACTCGGAGTTCCTGAATTTCAGATTTCAGCTCAGTACGAACTTCTTGAATTTCAGACTTCAATTCAGTGCGAACAGCTTGAATTTCATCTTTCAACTCTTGATGAGCCTGCTGAAACTCTTGTCTTGTGACGAGATCTTTTTGACTGTCCATAATAACCTTCCTTAAATTCTGTGCCAGCTCAATAGAGAGTTCCGGCGACAGACCTATTTTCCCAAATGAAGCAACTAACAATAAATAGTTTTCAGCTTCATTTGAACGAATATTAAAGATTTTGAGATCTTTCATTTAATACTCCTCTCATTAAGTGAGGAGCTTTCCTGTCGGGATTGCTCCCCACAGGGTTAGTTAATTGTTAAACAAACACTCACCATCGCTTACGCGACAGAGGCTGGTCTCAAAGTGCTCGCAGCCTTAGAAAGGGCGGTGAATTTTAAAAACCGTCACCTCGGTTTAAAGGGCGACCATACATTTGACAACGTCAAACACGGCATTTCAGGTCAGCCGTTATAAATGCTATCAACGATAGCGATTTATCTTTCCATTATTGATTAATGACTTTTATTTAGTCAATCTTTTTTTGATTAAACATTTAGATCAATTAGTATGTAAACTCCGGATTTTTTTTGATTTTTTTGGATAATCAATTTCCTATATCTTTCAAAATCGTGATTTTTAATACTGTGCTCTCCAGGTTTTAGGAGAACAACAGTATGTGCAAGAAATTAAAATCAATCTCTCTCGTTGCAAGTTTAATTGCAGTGTTTGCTTTCAGTTCATCTGCATTGGCAAGTGAACAAAGCGAGTTAGCACAAGCGGTTAAACAATTAAACGCTGCAAAACAATCATTACAGCGTGCGCAAGCTCAAGCTCGTAATGTTCCAACTAATCGATTCTATTTTGATTATCGGCAAGCTCATGCCGATATCAATGTTGTCGCTGCTGGCATAAATCATTTTCTAAACAATGATCGCGCGCAACCTCGACAGCCGGCGCAATTGCAGTCGTTGGATGGTGATTATCTTCAGCAAAACAAAACAGCAAGGTGATTTAAATGAGTCTTGCTACAGAAACGTTTAGCAGTATTGCAGGAACAAATGCTGCCGGTGCTCACAATATTTTTGTTGGCTTAGTGTTGGCATTTCTACTCCTTATCGGTGCTTGGATTCTATCAAGTGCCTATAAGGGGATAGGTAAAGAAAACCTAACAAAGGATGACGTTTTCTCTCTACTTATCCGTTTTGCCGCGTTGTTCTGTATTGCCTGTTATTTCCTTATTGATAAACATTAACTAAAGGAGCTTTTATGTCTAAATTTATTCAAACTTATCAAAAAGTTAAAAGTCGTGCTAAACAGACCGGTTTGGTGGTAATGGGTGCATTGCTAAGTTCACCCGTTTTTGCCGATTTGCCAAAAATGGAAGAACCTTCACGAGGGGCTGGGAAAGGGATTTTGGAGACAGTTAAAAATTACGGTTATGACATCGTAATTTTAGCAGCATT
Organism: Gallibacterium genomosp. 2; assembly: GCF_000771895.1. Taxonomy (NCBI): domain Bacteria; kingdom Pseudomonadati; phylum Pseudomonadota; class Gammaproteobacteria; order Pasteurellales; family Pasteurellaceae; genus Gallibacterium; species Gallibacterium genomosp. 2. The sequence goes on along the minus strand of NZ_JPXY01000024.1, from coordinate 71,511 downwards.
GATGGTTGCTTCTTTTTCCTTTGTTCGCGTTGCTTCAAGCTGTATTTCAGTTTATGGAGAAATATCATCCGGTAAAAAAACTTGGGGTGATTTAGCGATGAATGCTTTAGTAGGGGCGGTTTTACTGGTTGTTATCATTTGGTTGCTCACGCAAGCAAAGGATATTTTCTAAGAATTTGGAGAAAAGCACGTATGGAAAAAGATGAAACTATCCAATTCCTGCCTGAGCGTCTTAATCGTCAGCCTGTTGTGTTTAGAGGGATGACCATATCCGAATTACTTGTGGTATTCGGTGTTGGTTTTGTCGTCGGATTGTTGTTGGGTATAGTCGCAACAGTACTGATCGGTGATTGGGCTTTAATTCCAACTTGTGCACTTGGGCTTGCTTTTCTCTTCACCTTTAAGGGCGGTAATGTGATCGCCCGTTTAAAACGGGGTAAGCCTGATACTTGGCTGCCTCGTTATCTTGAACAACGTTTCAAAACCAATCGTTTACTTATTGATAAAACGGATAACCGTAAGTATTGGTCTATTCGCCGTGGTTAAAAATTATGAAAAGCAAATTTAAAAATCGACTCACTGATAAAGATTATCACATTAAGACACTGCGAATAGTCATCGCAGGGTTATTTGCCATTATTTTGTTAATGGGGATTGGCTGGTCTACTGCACCGAGCCGATTACAGATTTATACACCGCCTGATTTACGAGCAGGCAGTCAGCGTCCTTGGTGGGAGGTTCCACCCTCAACCGTTTATGGATTTGCTTATTACATTTTCCAGCAACTTAATCGTTGGCCTGTAGACGGAAAAGAGGATTATAAACGCAATATTTTTTCATTAAGTAATTATTTAACGCCAAGTTGTAAAGCCTATCTTGAGCAGGATTATAAAGATAGAGACAGTTTTGGAGAGTTAAAAAATCGTGTTCGCGGTGTGTATGAAATTCCGGGACGTGGCTTCAGTCAAGATCGGGTTCAGGTTTTAAGCAGAAATGATTGGATTGTTAATCTTGATTTGAGCACCGATGAATATTACGGCGATGAAACCGTGAAACGTACTTTAGTTCGGTATCCGGTGAAAGTCGTAAGAATGGATGTAGATCTGGAGAAAAATCCGTGGGGTTTAGGACTTGATTGCTATGCAGATGTGCCTAAGCGTTTAGAAGCGGCAACAAATGAGGGAAAACAGAATGAAAAATAGCCTAAAAACAGCACTTTTCTTAGGTGGTATAGCGTTCTTTCAGCAAAGTTATGCCGATGTGTTAATGCAATGGCAACGCACGCCGTTGGCAATAGATCTTAACGTTAATCAAGAGCGTATTATTTTTGTTGATCGCAACGTGAAAATTGGCTACCCACCTTCATTGTCTAGCAAATTACGTATTCAGAATGCCGGAGGTACACTCTATTTAAAACCGACACAAGCATTCCCTGAAACTCGTTTACAGCTACAGGATATGCAAAATGGTGAAATTATCTTGCTTGATGTTGCAGCGAATGAGCATAAAGACAAGTTGGAACCAATTAAATTAATTTATGAACCAAAATCTAATATGGATGAAATAAGCGGTGATGAAGAGCATTCACAAGATAAAAATCCACTTGCTGATATCGTACAGCCAAAGTTAACGCTTCCAGCACCGGCAGCATTGACGCGTTATGCCGCACAATCGCTATATGCACCGTTACGTACTGTTGAGCCATTAGACGGTGTACAGAGTGTGCATCACCGTCTACCTAATCATATCACCACACTATTACCAGGGCTACCAGTGAAAACTACGCCGTTGGCTGCTTGGCAACTCGGAGATTATGTAGTCACTGCCGTAAAAATTAAAAACCAGTCATATGAGATGATTAAACTTGATCCCCGTTATATCCAAGGGCGTTTTTATGCGGCGACCTATCAGCATAATTGGCTAGGTGGACGAGGATCTGCCGAAGATACTACTACAGTCTACTTAGTATCAATTGGTAGTGCTGATAAAGCAATGATCCCTGAACCTAAAAGAGTGATTAAAAAAATCAGTAAGAATCAACATCAAGGGGGCAAAAAATGAAATTGAAGCAAAATGGCTTATTAAAAATTATTGTTCCCAGTGCGGTTGCTATTGCCGTGATCATTGGGCTTAAAGTGTTTAAGTCGGAAGAAAATGCTACAGCACAAACACAACAGTATGCACTTTATGATCTTAAACCGGAAGAATTACGTGCATTAGGGATTGAGGGTGATACGCCACAAGATACCATTCGTACCTTAATCGGTACGATTAAGCGCGCAAGACAAGATATTGCAGACGTAAAGGCACAAAACGAAGCATTAATGAAGAAGAACAAAACTCTCACAGATAAAAGTGAGAGTGTTGATGAGCAAATTCAAGCTGCATTAGCGCAAGAACGCAATGCGATGTCGATTGAATTTGAACAAGCATTACAGCAACGCACAGAAAGCCTAACAGAAGAGCTGGAAAAACGCCTTGTTAATCTGTCAGCATTGGAAAGTAAAGTTCAACCCAGCGAGACAAAAAAGGATGATGCCAATTTATTCGCAGCAGAATCCGGAAATGGTGAGGATTTTCCTATTGGTAATACTAGCGGCGGTATGCAATGGGTAATGCCGGCAGATATGCAGGCATTAGATCGTAACGGTAACCCTGTCACAGCCGGTCAGCAAGCAGAACAGTTCGGTTTTCCAAGTCTATTTAGCGAATTGGATAAATCTGTATTAGGTAAGGCGCACGAAGACTTCACTGGCAAGAAAAAAGGAACATCAGCAGAAGAGAAGCCTCCTGTGCCTATTTATACTTTGCCGGAAAACTCCACCTTAATTGGATCGGTTGCAATGACAGCATTATTGGGTCGCGTACCGATTGATGGTGTAGTAAGCGATCCATATCCATTTAAAGTGCTTGTAGGCAAAGAGAATCTCACTGCGAACGGGATGATGTTGCCGAATGTAGAGGGGGCAATTTTATCCGGAACGGCAAGCGGCGACTGGACGTTATCTTGTGTACGAGGCAAGGTGATGAGTATCACATTGGTATTTAATGATGGCCGTGTTCGCACTTGGCCACAAAGCAAACGCAGTAGCAGTAGTGGCAACAGCGATGGAATTGGTTGGATTTCAGATCCATACGGTGTGCCTTGCGTACCGGGGGACCGAAAAACCAATGCACCTGAGTATCTTACCTCTAATTTCCTTTTAGGCGGTGTTGCCGCTGCAGCAGATGCCTATTCACAAAGTCAAACAACAACCGTAACGGATGGCGCAAGCGTGGTGAGTGCGGTAACGGGTGATCAAGGCAAATACTTGATGGGACAAGCGTTGGGAGCCGGTTTAAAAGATACAACAGAGTGGTTAAGAAAACGGTTTGGACAAACATTTGACGCAATTTATGTACCACCGGGTCATCCTGTCGCTATTCATTTGACACAGTCGATTGATATTGATTATGAGCCAAATGGGCGAAAAGTGAACTACTTAAATAACAATCAACGCAAACAACTTGATTAAGAGGACAACACAATGAAAAAGATGATGAGATTTATGATTTTACTGGCAGCTATGATGAGCTTAGCAGCTTGTTCTACCTCGCAAGAAAAGTTGTTACCAAGAGGTGATCAGACGATGTTGGACTTGTGGCAGAAAAAAAGCGGTAGTGGTAATTTAATTCCGACACGACAGAATGTTGCTCAAGATCCAGTACGTGCGGTTAATTTTCAAGAACAAGAGAGTTATACCAGAACGGCAGAAAATGAGATCACTAATCTTTTCCCACGCTTACCAAATCCCGATTTGGTGATGTATATCTTTCCTCACCTCTCTGACACGGCTGAGCCAATGCCGGTTCCCGGATATAGCACGGTAATTCCTTTTTACAGCCGGGTGCAGTATGCGCAAGCCGGCGAGCGTTTAGCGACTTATTAATGGTAGTGAGGCAAATGATGAGTGAAACAGTGAATACCGTAATAAAACGTGAGCCTTACACAAATGTCGATTACAACAAAACCTTTGAGCAATGTAGCTCATTTGTGGGACGCTTGCCGTGGGTCGAATTTCTTGATGAAGATAATGCAGTCTTGCTGGAAGATGGCAAGTCGGTTGGGGCAGTGTTTGATGTCAAGCCAATTGGTACAGAGGGGCGTTCAGTTGCTTATTTGAATCAACTTAGAACGCAAATAAAAGATGCCTTGCAAGATAGTTTTGAAGAACGGGACTCACATCCTTGGGTTGTGCAATTCTATTGCCAAGACGATGATGTTGCTGAGGACTACAGAGAGGCACTCGCTCGCTATATTCAGCCTAATGCGCAAGGCTCAGCTTTCAGCGAAGCGTGGCTGAATTTAATGGGGAAACATTTACGAGATATTGCGAGCCCAGAGGGGTTGTTTATTGATACAAAAATTACCAATACGCCGTGGCGTGGGCAATTACGCCGTACCAGAATGGTGATCTATCGCTACGTTAATCCCAAAGGCAAAGAAAAAGAGGAGTTGCTTGAACCGTTAGAAGCACTGAATAACGCTTGTGAACGTGTGCTGAATGCGTTGCAAGGTGCAGGTGTACGCCTTGAAAGACTTAATGGCAAGCAAGTGTATCAATGGCTGTTACGTTGGTTTAATCCGGCGCCAACGATAATGCCTGCTGCCGATTTTTATCAGTCAATGCAATATTACAAAGATAGTGATGAGCCGGATGATTTAATGATTTGGGAAGATTTTGCCGAATCATTGTTTGTGCAATCGCCTGTTTCAAAAGGGGATTACTGGTATTTTGATGAAAAACCTCACGAAGTCATTGTTGTTGATGCGTTGCGTAAAGCACCCGGAGTTGGATTATTAACAGGTGAAATGCAACGAGGCGACAACTGTAATGCTTTGTTTGATCTGCTGCCACAGGGCACCATAATGGTAATGACGATTGTGGTTTATCCGCAAGATTTACTGGAGCAGCATATCCTTAATATTATGGATAAAGCAAAAGGTGATAATACTGAATCGCGTTATGCGAAACAGGACTGTATGACGGTACAGCAATATTTGAAAGACAAACACAAAATGTACCGCAGTAGTTTAGCCTTTTATGTTCGAGGTGATGATGACGATGATTTAAGCAAAAAAAGCCGTAAATTACGCGCAATATTGCTTGGAAATGGACTTGTACCGGTGAGAGAAGGGGATGAAATTGCACCCCTTAACAGCTATTTGCGTTGGTTGCCAATGGTGTTTAATCCGCAGGATGATCGCAAAAACCTCTATACCAAATTCAATTTTGTTCAGCATATCGCAAACCTATTACCAATTTTCGGACGTTCAACCGGTACTGGACATCCCGGAATATCCTTCTTTAATCGAGGCGGTGCACCGCTTGATTTCGATCCGTTGAGTAAAAAAGACAGAACGAAAAATGCGCATCTTTTGATGCTAGGGCCAACCGGAGCAGGGAAGTCAGCAACGCTTAATGGCAAAATTGCACAGTTGATGGCTGTTTATCGTCCTCGATTATTTGTTATTGAAGCCGGTAATTCTTTTGGGTTGATGGCTGATTATGCCGCATCACTGGGATTGAGCGTGAATAAAGTCACATTAAAACCGGGCAGTGGCGTCACTTTACCGTTATTTGCCGATTGTCACAAATTAATTGAGGATAACTCTATTACTGACCGCTTGTCAGAAGGTGCAATTGAAGTTGAAGAAAACAACGAACAGGATGACGGTGATGATCAACGCGATATCCTCGGTGAAATGGAGATTACCGCACAGCTAATGATCACCGGTGGCGAAATCAAAGAAGCCGAAAAACTCTCACGTGCAGACAAGGCAATTATTCGTAAAGCGATTATGATGGCTGCCGAAGTAACCTATCAAGCAAAACGACAAACATTAACCTCAGATATTAGAGATGCACTCTACCAGTTGAGCCGTGACGAAAGTCTACCTGAAACTAAACGTGAACGGATATTTGATATGGCTGAATCATTGGGAATGTTTTGCCAACCAGGTAGTTTTGAAGCAGAACTTTTTAATCGTGAGGGGGAGGCGTGGCCAGATGCAGATATTACTTTAGTCGATTTGGCGACCTTTGCCCGAGAAGGCTATGAGGCACAATTGGCTATCGCTTATATCTCGTTAATTAATCACATCAATAGTCTTGGGGAGAAATACCAATATTCAGGGCGACCAATCGTCAATATAACAGATGAAGCGCATATCATTACTGTCAATCCGCTGTTGGCCAGATTTTTAACGAAAGGGTCAAAAATGTGGCGTAAGCTCGGTATCTGGCTATGGCTAGCCACACAAAATATGAAAGACTTCCCGAATGATGCGAAAAAACTTATCAATATGCTTGAATGGTGGGAGCTTTTATGCGGTGTTGATGATTACGAAATCGGTGAAATTTGCCGATTTAAACCGTTGACGGAGGAGCAAAAGAGCTTAATCCGTTCAGCACGCAAAGAAGATAAAAAATATACCGAAGGTGTGGTGTTATCAGACAGTATCGAAGCGCTGTTCAGAGTTGTGCCGCCGAGTTTATATCTCGCATTGGCAATGACGGAACCGGAGGAGAAGGCGGCAAGAATGCAGTTAATGCGAAAGCATAACTGCAGCGAGCTTGAAGCCGCATTTCTGATTGCGAAACAGTTGGATAAAGCGAGAGGCATTAAAGAAGATGAAGGAGAATCTGAATGAACGTGATACGTCTGTTTGAAAATAAAGTGCCACCGTTTGAGCGTTTGGAAATTCAGCCGATGTTTAAAGCGGCATTGAAGCGATTAATTGAAGTGATCAGTGCTTGCACCGGTCATTTACGCTCGATGCAGATTAAACCTTATCTGATTTACCAACAACAATATGTGCGCGTGTTGTTTGTTGGCGACGTGGGGCGTTTTAACCTTACCATCAACATCGCCGGACACACCCAATTCCCAGATTTTTCTGCACCTAGGTTGCGTTTTTATATGGCGGTCGTGGATGAAATGGAAGCGTATTATCTTGTCGATTTGTTACATAACACATTACTTAGTGATTCATTTTCTAATGATCAACCAGTATCGATATCGCCGTTATCCCCAATCTCTGTGCATAACACTGTGGATAGCTGGTTAGGAGCAGGAAAATGTTAAAGAAAAATAAATTACTTGCCGATTTAGTTCAACTTTTAAACAGGAGAATGTGATGACAAAACAAAAACTGTTACAGGATGGCAAATTTCTACTGATGATAGCAGCGTTATTGCTGTTATCTTTCCTACTGAATGTGATGACAAAACAAAAACTGTTACAGGGTGGCAAATTTCTACTGATGATAGCAGCGTTATTGCTGTTATCTTTCCTACTGGCGGCATTGGGGATGCACTTTTTCCCGGGTACGGAGCTCAGAGATTTTGTTCAAAATAATCGAGCAGGGTTACTTATCTGGCGAATCTGTTTATACGGTGCAGGATTATTTTTAATCCTAAAAATTTCAAAGACAAGTGAATACTGGAAACAACAGATGAAACGTTCATTAGTGCAATTTCTTGTGTTGGTTTCTGTTATTGAGTTTATAAGTTTTATTAGTCATTAGGTGGAGTAATATGGACGGTATTCCTATTTATACTAATAGTTATTTTGAATATTACCTGACTGTGTTGGGTTGGTTTATCAACAATGGCATATGGGATCTTCTTGTTGAAACAGGTTTGTTTGCTACACCCTTCTTTGCACATTTAATAAGACTGTGGTTAAAAGTGCGTGAAGAGGGGGACGATGAGGGCAATAAAGGCAAATTATTGCTAAATCGTATTGAGCACGCTTTTTATCTGAGTATTGTTGTTATTTTATTTACCTGTATGCCGTTATTCACGATTAATGTGAATAACATCACTTATGATGAAACTCGTTCTAAACAGTGCAAAGTCAGCATTATCTCGCCTCAACAAAGCTCAATGAGCTATATGCAGACAACGTTAGACGGGCAACAGGCAAAAATGCCCCTTTGGTGGGCGTTTACGACTGTTGTAAGTAAAGCCGTAACACAAGCAGCTATTACGACAATCCCTTGTAGTCCTGACATTAGACAACTGCGATTTGAAGTTAATAACACGCTTATTACTAGTGCAGTTTTGCGACAAGAAGTGCAAGACTTTTTTGAGCAATGTTATGTTCCAGCTCGCAAAAAAATTAAACGCAAAAACGTTAAAACCAATGAGGTTCAAGATAGAGATCTTGATTGGATTGGTTCACGCTTAATGGTCGAAACACCAAATTTATATGATTCCTATCGAGCTAAAATGCCACGTCCGGAATTCCCTTATGATCCGAAGCGTGATCAGGCGTTGCCGAATACCGGCAAAGGCGGATTCCCGAAATGCAATGAATGGTGGGATAAACCAGGCGTAGGATTAAAAGCGAGATTGTTAGAGCAGTATAGCCCAAGCACTATTGCTAGTTTTAAACAGACTTATGATTTAGATAAAAACTACTATAATGCCAATCCAAAACGGATTTCAGATTCTGAAATGGCAGATGTTTTAGTCCGGAATTTAGTGAAGCCAGAAAAAATGGCAGTATCTAATGGGAAAATCTATTCTAACTTAAGTAGTGACATTATTTCTGATGATGCGAGTGGCTTTTTTTCAGGGCTTCGATCAGGGCTATCTAAACTGGTTGCCGGAGCAGGTACAACAACAACGCTTGCGGTGGCGACACCCGGTTTTGACGCAATGCGGCAGGCGTTGCCGATGATTCAAGGATTACTATCCGTTGTGTTTGTAATTTCCATTCCGTTTGTAATGGTGTTCAGTGGTTACAGTATGAAAGCGGCAATGGTGATGACTTTTATTCAGTTCGGTCTGTATTTCTTAACATTCTGGTGGGAGCTTGCAAGATGGCTTGATAGCTCGTTACTCAGTGGGCTTTATGGCAGTGATACCCATAGCTATTTTAATCTTTATGGACTGGAAAACACGGAAGATGACACGGTAGTTAAACTGGTCATTGGAGCGATGTATATCGTTTTTCCAGGCTTCTTTATGATGGCGATGGGGAAAGCTGGAGTGGCTATGGGAAGTATTGTTGAGCATTTAAATGCTGGATCACATAAAGTACAAACAGGTGGAGAGAAATATTCCCAAACAGCAGCTAATACAGTTGAGAGCAAAATAGGAATTAAGTAATTTAGTAAAAAATTCCCCATCTATTTAGTAAATGGGGAATTTCTTTGAATTAAATATTATTTTATTCGTTATTTTTACCATAGTATGTGTAAGAAGCATCTATATCAAAAGCCTTTGCATAGGTACGATTATCATCATAGCTACTAGCTGTTATTAGTGCACGCTCTCTACTTTGAGATTTTACAGGTTTATTCAATCGTTTCTCAAGTGAATCAACACCTGCACTTACCACTTTTTGAGTTGAAGAAGAAAAGTTATTTTTGATAAATTTGCCTAATTTATATCCAAAATTTTCTGACATAAATCCTCCTTTATTTGATAACATACTCAACAAGACGCTTGATGAAACCAACAATACCTTGATATTCTTTGGGCTTTCGGTTCTCTACTGTTAGAGTCTTAGATAAGTTGCTCATTACTTCAGTTAATTCTAATAGATGATTAGCTATTTGATCCAATTTTTCATTAATCAATGTTAATTCCTGTTTTTTAAAATTCTCACGTTCTGCCGTTAGCTTAGACTTAAAATTATCGTCTAATATATAGTGCATATTATCAAGTTTATTCATCAGTTGATTGTTATTTTCAGTAATATAAAAGCATTTATCCAATTTTATCCAAAACTCTTTGATATATCGATTAGCTTTAACAGGGTATTTGAAAAAGAATAAACTGTTGAATTTAGCAATTTTTATATATAAATCTTTTAATTTTTTAATTTCTATAAGCTTATCGTTTGAAGTTACAATATTTTTTAATTCAGAATTTAATTTTTCCATCACCTGTTGATAAGCTACAGCCAGTGCGGTGAGTAATATTCTTCGCTGGAAATGTTTTTCAGGAAATAGTCCTGAAATTGAAAAAAATGAAACGCCATAGCTATCAATATGTTCAAAATGTGTTGACAGTTTATGATAATATTCTTTTTTAATCGTTTTACTACTACGAAGAAAAGAAGACATAATTTCTTGCTCTTGCGGTGTGAAAGCTCGATCTATTTTTTCTATTCTCTCTATTTCAGTATTATTTGAATCAAAATTTGTTTGAACTTCATTATAGACTAATTTTGCGGCGGGCAGTGTTTTATTGTCGTTTTCATATTTTTTAGCCACATCTAGGGGTAGAAATTTGACTTCAATTATTTGTTCATACACAGTATTTTTGAAAAAATAAAGTCGCCAATAATTAGAACTAATGGAATCAGATATTTTTTCAGGATCAATGATTGCATCAAAGAAACAAAAAGAGAGGAGAGTATCGTGAAAAAATTTAATATCATACTCATCAATTTTTATCACACTTAAATCATCTTCTGTGATCTTATCCTCTATAAGAGGTTTGTTCTCTTTACAGGCGTAAATATAAACGGCTTCTTTTTTAGACATAACAGTCCTCATACTCACTGCAACATATGTATATAATCTACATACTAAATTACAGTATGTAAAGCCTATTGTTTAAAAAATGTGACAAAGATCAGAAGAGAGAGGACGCTTGATGAAACGCTTTAAATGCTTTTGCTATCGCTAACATTGCCATATGTATTGATTGTTCTAGGGTATAACCTATTTTATTTTTTCGTAATAGGTGAGAGAAGCATCTATCTCTAATGATTTTGCAAATGCATCACAAACATCTGTAACTTCATCATTGTCGCTAGAATTAGTATATCTTTTACTTTTTGGCTTTACAGGTTTATTCAACCGTTTCTCAAGCGAATCAACCCCCGCACTTACTACTTTTTGAGTTGAAGAAGAAAAGTTATTTTTGATAAATTTGCCTAATTTATATCCAAAGGTTTCTGACATAAATCCTCCTTTATTTGATAATTTTTAATTTAAGCTTGTTTTTAGGAGATAATTCAATATAAGAGTTTGTTTCAAAATATTTGGTTTCTAATGCGTAAATAAACTCTTTCTCGGATTTACTTTCACCATAATTTAGATGGGTATACTTTCCATAATTAAAAGATAATATAATCGCTGTATCATCAATAATAATACATTGAATTGATACATAACTATTAATTTCTATAGAAAATGGTGTGGAAACAATTTCAAATTTTTTTATGGATTCTTCGAAAAAATGAAGTGCTTCTTCGGATAATAAACCAATAAAGTTTATTAGTCCTTCATTAAGCGCCAACCACTTCATTATAGAAAACCTCATCAATTAATTTTTTATTATGCAAATATGCAGCTCGTCTTGCGTTAGATCTTTCTCTTACGGTTCTCATATCTATTTCTAGCAAAGTATTCGCATCTTTGGCTTTTAAATAAGCATTTAACAGCTCATTTTTTTGTTTTTGTGTTAGTTTCACAATGATTCTCCAAAGTTAGCAATGTAGTGATACACTACACAAAAAAGATTCTTGAGCATTATCATCTAAGATAGCTATCCTACACTACATTATAAACTTTGATATGTAAAGTCTATTGATTAAAAAGTGTGACAAAGATCAGGTGTGAGAAGACGCTTGATGAAACTCTTTAAATGCTTTTGCTATCGCTAACATTGCCATATGTTTTGATTGTTCGAGAGTATAATCTTTTTTATTTTTTTGATGAGAAGCTATTGCCTTTTCTATCTTAGCATTAGCCCATTTTTCATAATCTTTATCTTTCATTGGTTATCTCCATAATCTGCATTGGATATCATCCCAGCGTAGTTGCTCTATGCTACATTATAAACTTTGATATATTAAGTCTATTTGATTAGAAATAAGCGTGCTTTTATAATTTGGCAGATTCTTCATTTATTGTGGGCGTTGAACAGATGAAATTACAAATTTCTCCAAATATGATTCGTTGGATTGCCGATTTGCAGCATATTGAACCGCAAGCGTTAGCACTCGAATTTGCGCCTAAAAAAGAACAGGCTTTCTTGAATGGCATTGTGACCAAAACGGTTGCTACTGAATTGGCGAAAAAAGCGAATATTCCTTTCGGTTATCTCTTCTTACAAACGCCGCCGGTTAAGCAACGTGTGGATATTCCTGATTTGCGTCAGGTGGTGGGGGCAGAGCCGTTAAGCAGAGATTTCTTTGAAGTGTTACAGGATATTGAATTTAAACAGGAATGGTTTAAAGATTATTTGCTTGATCAAGGCAATGAGGCGTTGCCGTTTGTAGCTCAATTTCCATTTCATCACAACTTAAATCCGAATGATGTTGTGCAAGCGATTTTAAACACATTAGGGATTAAGGATTTTATGGCTGAAATTCAACACTTAAGCCGGAGTGATTATTTCCGGTTTCTTGTGGCGAAGTTTGAACAGGTGGGCATTTTAGTTTTTAGAAATGGTGTGGTGAACCACAATAATAAGAGAAAGTTGAATATTAATGAGTTTCGTGGCTTTGCCTTGGTGGATAGTATTGCGCCGGTGGTGTTTATTAATGGAGCAGATTATCCGGCAGCTCAACTGTTTACGTTGATCCACGAAGTTGCGCATATTTGGATTGGTAAATCTGGGGTTTCTTCTTGGAATCAGGAACAGGCTGTCGAGTCTTTTTGTAATAAGGTTGCGGCTGAATTTTTGATGCCTACGATGGTGTTTTGCCGGCATTGGCAGCCGGAAAATATTGAGCAAAGTATAGATGCGTTGGCGGCACTGTTTAAGGTGAGTCGGTTTGCGGTTGTGATAAAAGCGGTAACATTAAAATTGTTGGATCAAGAGGCGATTGCTAAGGAACGGGAAAAGTTGAAACTTTCCGCTAAATCTGAGGCGGCAGGTGGAAATTTTTATAATACGGTAAAAATACGGCAAAGTGCCAGATTTTGCGATACAGTGCTTAATTTGGCAATGAGTCGCCGTCTTCCTTTTAGAACGGCTGGAAAGTTGTTGAATATTCACGCCGATACGTTGATTCCTCTTTATCGGGCGACAAGGAAAAGTTAAATGGCGCGTTATTTAATTGTATGTTTTAACATTTAGGTGGACACCTTTAACCTCCATAAATTCAGAGGGGTTGAATTCTTGGATGATCGGTTTAGCGCCATATTTACCGTGTAAATAATATTCTTCAACATTTTCATAATTTGTATTAGGTTTGAAATCAGTTAACGGATATAAAATGGTTGCTCTATCATTCCTTTTTTCACAAAACCAAATCTGATCTCTGCGTAATAAATTGTTTCTTAATACAGAGGTTTCGTGTGTTGTAAAAATTAATTGTGCGTTCTTAGTATTTATCGGGGAATTGAAAAGTTTAACTAAAAAACGAACCAAGTCAGGGTGTAGACTTTTATTTAATTCATCAACAATCAATGTATCACCATTATGTAACACGGCTAATATTAACCCTGTAAATTCAAATAGTTTTTGTGTGCCGTCAGACTCGTCTTGCAAATTAATTTTTTGTGCTTGTCTTTCGTCATCGTAATAAACAAAAAAAGTTTCGTGTTCAGAAATAATATGTTCTTCTATATTATTAATTATTTCATCCGGTAAGTTAGTAGGTAAATCTTCTAGGTTTATATTAGTTTTTTCAAAAATGATGTCATCGACAACAATGCCGGCTGCTTTTAATAATTCAATGACAATGGTTTTATTTTTTTCAGATTTTTTGCATAGGTGTTTAGATATTTCATTGCTGATTCTGTCTGTACGAATTACCGGCATTCGACTCGTTAAAGCACAGTAAATCGGTTGAAGTTGTTCACTGTTTAGGTGTACGGCAGTGGATAAAAATAATTGGTCTGTTCGGGTTTGTTTTTTCCAACTTGTTTTTTCACCTTTAAAATAATCAGACATTTTCCATTCGTAATCAGCGATCTCTTCTTTGTATTCGCGAGAAAACCAGTTTTGCTCCCTCCCTTTTGGGTAAACGCTTAACCATTCTTCATATACTTTATGTTCATCTACGACAAATCCATAATCAACACGCGTTTTTTGTAATTCGCCTTGATCATTGATTAAATCAACTACAAAAGAAATATCGTAAACTGTAGGCTGTTTACGATAGTGGCTATCAAAAAGGAATGTTTCTGTAAGAATAGGTTTGTTAGGTTTTTTATTGAATGAATTTGCAATAATCCCGCTCATAGCATCCAATGCTTTAATAACATTAGATTTTCCTGAAGCATTCGCACCATAGATAACAGCAGTTTTTAACAACATAGGTGTAGCAGGAGCTTGACTAACGAAGTAGTTGTCGCTCATTTCTTCATCATCATTACGAACTAAAGAGAGTGTTTGTTCTTCTTTGATAGAACGATAATTTTCAACAGAGAATTGAATTAGCATAATATTTAAACACTAATAGATATCTATTGTAGATTATAAAATGAAAGTTAACTTTGAGGGGATAAATATCAAAAAAAGGCAAGAAAATCACGTTTCTTGCCTTTTGGGGGTACAGGAAGATTGATTAAATGTTATTTGCACTTCTCAAATGATTCAGCCTGAATTAATACAGGTGTTTTGTGATGAGCGGTTTCCCATCCAAATAATGTGCCTGTAACGATTTGACATCCTGTTGGTGTTTTTTCACCAGGCTTACGATTGATATTAACAACCTGCATTTTTTTCACATTTTTTGCTGAATCATAAAAATCCTTTTTATTAACATCAATGCCCTGTTTTAAATACAACATTGGGTAGTCGTTTTCCAATTTAATTACACCTTTTAATTCAATTGGAGTATTGTAATCGTATGTTTTTGCCTGAGCAAAGCCACTTAGCCCTAACAAACTGATACTTAAAGCAGTTACTAAGATTTTGTTCATAAATAATCCTCTACTGTTGATGTTAATTAGTTGGGACTTCTTTCCCAGTGATCCAGCCCTCGTGCTTGCGAATTGCCTTCACAAATTGTGCACGTTGCTCATCAGATAATGAACTCATAGAGGTATTTCTGTCAAGTCCTGTCGCTTTTGTAATTTGACGAATATATAATTCCGTATCGTTCTCTTTAGGCGGGGCGTAACGCTCCATTGCTTTAGCAATACTCAAATTATTATATGAATCTGTTTTTAACAGAGCGTGTATTGCCCTTTCTCCTGTTGCTTCATCTGGGAAAATAGCAAACCCTCCTGGCCCTACGCCAATTGCCCCCATACTTTTTGCAAAATCTCCCATTTTAATATTACCAGGATTGTTATTACGCCAAGCTAAAGAACCTCCTTCTCTACGAACAAATTTCCCATCTGCTGTACGATAGACTGTAGCTCTGCCGTCTGCATATGCATCGCTAGATTCATATTTTGACAACGCTCCAGCACCTCCGGAATTTTTACTGCTTCCGCCGGTATTGATGCCGTTATAAACACCTGTTCCGACGGAACCATCAGGAATATCAAGATAAATAGGTTCATCAGGGCTGATATAAAAATCACCCTCGTTATTGTTATTGAGTTCCTCTTGTTTACCTTCAAAGTTATGCTGTTTATCGCCGGCATTACTGTTGAGTGTATCTTGTTGATCACGAACTCGTTTATTAATGACCATTAAAGCCGTATTGTTAGTGAGAGAACGCTGTAATTCCATTTCCATCCTGACTTGCTCAATCTCACGATCAAGCATTACTAATGCTTTTTCAAGTTCGGTTTGAGCCTTATCATTAACAGCCACGTTCGGTTCACGCATTCCGGCTAAAATCGCTCGTCTGGCCAATAAGGCTTTATTCAATACTTTAGAGAGAGCAACTTCACTGGCAAGCCGGTGAGCAAGTACTTTTGCTTCCGGATCTTCTTTCAACGCTTCGATTAATCCTCGAGTTACGGGGATCATTGGTGAACTAACAGCCTGTAATTGTTCAGCGGTTGGTTCTGGCGTATTAAGTACGTCTTGTAAATCTTTTAACACTTTGATGTGTTCTTCTTCAATTACCGGAGATAATCCAGAGCCGGCTGTCGCTTTTTGTTCACCACAAGTATTACAGGTTTTAATACCTTTATCTCCGATTACTCGTCTAGTAAAATCACGAATATCAGTTGGTTTAGGGAACGTCTGACACATAGCACCACTACATTCACTGTTTGACACTGCAGAAGCGTTTAAAGCAGGTTTTCCGTTCAGAATGTTATGTCCGGCAGCGACAACATCGCCGATAACATCAATCAGCTTCTGACCTTCGCCTCCGCGTTTTTCGCCGCCTACCCAATTAATACCTCTTTTTCCATCTTCTTTATCAGATTTTTGTTTGGCTCTAACAGCATCTTGTTCGGTTGAAGCGATTTCTTGGAAATTTTGTTGTTTTGCCATCATTCCCCAGCCGGCATCAGCCATATAATCAGCGGCTTTATTGGCAAGTTCTTCACAACTGGTTTTTGCATCTGCAAAATCTAGTCGTCCTTGCAACACACCGTTTGTTAGTATGTCATACAGCTGAGGGTTGGCGCGTTGGATAATCATAGCTGGCATACTGGCTACTGCACCGGTCGCCGATTGAATAACGTTACCCATTAGGTCTTTAAATCCGTCAGTGATGCCGTTAAGTTGATTTTTAACCGTTGTTTGTATATCAAAATTACCGCACATCAAATTCGCTTTCCAGCCAAGCCCTAGTGCTAATTCGTGAGGTCTTTTTCTGGACGGTGGAGTCATCACAGCAGAACCTCCGCCGATCTGGTAAAACACATTATCAGATAATACTGATCCAGATTGATTAATAGATAAATCTTTGTTTGTGCTGTTAGAGAAAAAATCAGCGTAGCTGTAACTGCTAGACATCAATAATAAAGCCAAAAATGAAAGTTTAAATTTGTTTGTTAACATAAATGTCCTCGTTAGTTGTTCCAATCAATACTGTATAAAAAGGTTTGACCACGCCGTTTACAACAAGAATAAGGTCGCCATAGTGCCCAGGCATAATCTTGTTGTGTCGACAACTTATCTTGGTAAGTGTTTAACGCATCTCTATCCGGAAAAATTGCACAGGTGCGCTCCATCTTCGGATAGAGCATTTGCCATTTGTGTGTTTTTATTTTGCCTTCTTCCACTGGAGGGGGAGGCCAGTATCCGCGACTAGGTCTAGCTTTCTGTGCAGCAGGCAAATAGACGTGAGGTTGTCCTGTTCGTGAAATGATATCGGCTGCGCGTTGCGCTGTAACGGCAGCTGCTTTATACGGATGCACTTGAGTGATAGCACCTGAGCGAGGGTAAATATTGCCCCACATATCACCAAGATTGCCAACTTCACGCATTCCGGGTGTTAAGGCTTCGGGATATAACGCTTCCGGCATTCCATTTTGCCACCCAATAACATCCAGTCCGCTTAAAAAGTGTGGCTTGAATGCTGTCGTTTGCGTATTGCAAAAATAGCCCATTGAGCTTAATACGCGATTAATTTCGCCACCGGGATGACCGATAACATCGACGTTCTTAAACGTTAATTGGGAATATTGTTTTGTTTGTGGACGGTCATTTTCTGGCCCAGCTTTAATACCTTGCCCGAGCATATTCATTTCAGACCAAGGGTTTTGTCCGCCGTGGTTATAACTTGATACAACTTGTTCGGGTAAGTAGTGACGGACTTTTGTTGAGGTTCGTACTCTGCAACCACCCCAACCGCAATAGAGCCAATAGCAGATTCCCACAACACGATATTCAACACAGCTAGGTGATGCACTTGACATCATTATTTGAGCAGTATTTAACGCAAATGCGCTTCCTGTAGCAGATGACAATAAAAAAGTGGTAATAAGAGAAAGTTTAGGCATTTTCATTGTGCTGACTCCTGATATGACTCCTGATATTGCTGATAACGAGTCAAAGCAACACTGACATCAGTAATGCCGTAAAGCACATAATTTTTATGATCTGACCCAGTAATTTGAATGGCCGGTATTTTGCGAATACCGTTAGTAAAACCGGCAGAAATGCCTTCATATGCAGATTTTAATTGCTGTTCCAGTTGTAACCAGTCATTAGACTGTCGCAGTTTATTGATCTGTTGCAAAGCGGCCTCCGGCTGCTGTCCTAGCGGAAATTGTTCAGCAAATTTATCTTCTATTTGCTGCACTTGATCCAGATAGTAGATTTTGTTGGCCAGCTCAGCGTGCTGGATGGGGTAGTGTTGAGAGGTATATACCGTTACTTGTCTTTCTGTTTCTATAGCAGAAGCGAAATTAGCAAACAGACAAACGATGATAGACACAATTTTTTTCATATGCTCCTCATTAAAAACAAAATGGGAACATTATTAAATTACATAGATGAGGGAAAAGTGAACAGGAAATTGATTATTGAATTAAATCAATTAATGTGGATGGGATGCATATTAAAATAAAAATGAGCTCTTATTTCTAAGAGCTCATTAATGACTATGCCGGTTGTTGAGAAAATTGAGTGGTTAGAGTGTTTCTTGCCTCAGAGATAGCCTCTTTGACTACGTCTCTGAGTGAACCACAAAAGCTCTTATCTCCTGCTTTAAAACAACACAAAAGCGGATAAGATTCACCCAAAATAGATTTGGACTGCTTATCTTCAACAGCAGCACTGATAAAAGCGAATTGGTATCCGAGTTTAATATCTTCGATATCAAATTCATCAAGATCGTCCAACTCTGCCTTATCAACAGAGATTGAAATACGGTATTTATCCGTATTTTTCTCAATCTGACTATCTTCGACACTGCAGTTTTCATACAGCTCGTATCCTTCCTTTTCAAGAACGCGAGAAACATATCGAATATGTTCCTCTAACCAGCTGTAGAATTCAGGATAAACCTCAATAAAGAGGTTAACCTCTCTAAATGAAAGGTCATAATCTGAAGCATAACGTTTCAGAATTTCAACGTCATACTGATCCAATTGTTCCTGACCTTCCAACTCCATTGTATGGGAATGGGAATAATGATGGGAAAAGCTATTCCCATAAATTTTGCTGAAATAATTATCGTCATACAGCTCGCCAAGCAAATCAAAAAACTTATCTGCGTTGTGCCGCAGATTTATTTTTTGATTAATTGTTCCAACTTCTTTTAAGAATAATTGAAACAACCCTGTTAATGAATAGCGAAGATCGCCATAAAAAGCGACTCCATCACCTTGGCTGTAACTTAAACTATATCGGATATCAAAATCTTCGATATCCATATTATCAAATCCAAAGTCATTTAATCTTTTCTGGAAATATTTAGTTAATGAGTTCATAGTGTTTCTCCTGTAAAAATAGAGGGAAACACTACGCCCATCGGGAATAATGTTTCCCGTATGGGTTAAGTGAGGAGCTTTCCTGTCGGGATTGCCCCCACAGGGTTATTAAAAATTATTGCTTATAAGAATAAGCAAGTTATCTAGTTAAATATGTTATTAATATACCGATAATAGTTACGGTTAATGTTGTTGATGCAACTAAACCTATACCAATATATTTCAACATTTCAATTTTTAGAGCTTGAATTTCTAACTTTAAATCTTGCTTTGTTGCTAAAGGTGAAAGACTTTGCTCTAAAGCGTCATCTAAAGCATCGGCCAATGCCTCTGAGATCTCTTGGCTTTGACCAGATTCTCGCAAAGATTTAATGTATTTAGCTTTATCAAATCGAATAGAACTCATAGTTTGTTCCATTTTAGTTAAACTCCTCTAAGTTAAGTGAGGAGCTTTCCTGTCGGGATTGCTCCCCACAGGGTTAGTTAATTGTTAAACAAACACTCACCATTGCTTACGCGACAGAGGCTGGTTTCAAAGTGCTCGCAGCCTTAGAAAGGGCGGTGAATTTTAAAAACCGTCACCTCGGTTTAAAGGGCGACCATACATTTGACAACGTCAAACACGGCATTACAGGTCAGCCGTTATAAATGCTATCAACGATAGCGATTTATATAGGACGTGGATATAATCTGCTTGAGTGGATTACAGCAATGATCCAAATATGATCATCTCTTTCCTGGTAAACAATGCGATATCCACGAATAAATGCTTCTCTTGTATTTGTGCCATCATTTCTAGCTCTGCCTATCGCAGATGGCATATAACCAATAGATTCTATTTTTGAAAAAATATCTTCTTGTAGTCTAATTCCGCTATTTTCAAAACCTGTATATATCATAACTTGGCGAACACAGGTTTTAATATCACTAACTGCTTCAGGAGATAAAATAACCGGTTTAGACATAATTTAAGCTACTGAACGTTCAAAATCAGCTAAATCTTTAGCTGTCTCTTCGATGGTTTTTTGCACAAAAGATTTAGCTTTTGCGAGGGGTATTCCTTTCCCTGCTTCTAACTCTGCTTGACCCTTTGCTATTTTTTGAGCTAAAAACTCATCATAACCTTTTTCTTTTAAAAACATTTTCCATCCTATCTATTTAGTAATTAAGGAGATCTACTAACGGTAGACTTTATTTAGTTCCATTATTGATTAAGGGTTCCGATGTCGTCAACCTTTTTTTGATCAAAATGGATATTCAATTTCCTGTTCACTTTCACGCCATCTATGTAATTTAATTATGTTCCCATTTTTTATCAAAAATAATTATTGAGGAACACATAAATGAAAAAAACAACACTAGCAATTCTGCTATCAATGATTTTAACTCAAGCAACTTATGCTGCGGAAGAGAATAGTAATAACATCGTCAACATTACTATTAATAAAATATCTGAGGGTTCTGGACTCGAGTTAGGTACAAATGCAAGGGCACGCGGAGAAGGTGCTATTGCTACTGGTTCTAATAGCCTTGCCATCGGTAAAAATGCCGTAGCAACCGGCGGCAACGAAACACAAGAAAGCATTAGTAAAAAGTTAGCTGAGAATACACAAAAGCTAAACGATATCGAAACCGCAAAGTCATCAGTAGACACGCTATTAAATGAAATTCAAACATTACGCACTCGTCAAGCTGACGTGATTGAAGCCGGTGAGCGCGTAAAACAAGTGATCCAAGCAAAAGCAACAGCAAAAGCAGATTGGAAAGAAAAACAACAAACTTATCAAAATGCTGTTGCAAATAATGCAGCATTTTTACAAGAGGTACAAGGTAAGTTAGATGATTTAAATAGTCGCCTTGCCGGAATGAGTCGTATTGAAAAAGCAGATATCTCTTCTGAAGAAGGGCTAAATAATGCAGCGAAACAGTTAAAAACAATCGTTGAAGAGGGTACAACACTTAATTTAACGGATGACTTCTATAAAACATACGTAAAATCTTACTACACCTCACTTGGCGATATTCGAAAAGCACAAGAGTATGCTTCACTTTCTGATAGTTAT
This sequence comes from Gallibacterium genomosp. 2, assembly GCF_000771895.1. Lineage (NCBI taxonomy): Bacteria > Pseudomonadati > Pseudomonadota > Gammaproteobacteria > Pasteurellales > Pasteurellaceae > Gallibacterium > Gallibacterium genomosp. 2. The sequence goes on along the minus strand of NZ_JPXY01000024.1, from coordinate 50,193 downwards.
TGGGTTCCAGAAAATATAAAATTTTGGTACGCCGAAAACATTATTTCAGATTGGAACAGTTACGCTTATGGTAGATATAGCTCGGAGTTAGAAACGTTCCCTATGTTCAGTCTGGATTACAATGAAAAAAAATTAACAAGAGTAGAATTTAACTCACTGGAGCATACTTTTGGCGATAAAGATAAACTTCGCACCTACACTCATAATAATTACTCAATGTATTTTAAAGATATCAATACAGATATTACATCTGAAACAGAGTATCAAAATTGGCAGTCTACAAAAGAGGCAGTAAAAGCAGATTATTTAACAATGTTCTTAAAAATCGGAAACGGTCTATTCAAGATTGCGGATGATCCCGAAGCTAAAACTTTCTTTGAAAATCAACAAAAATTGAAACTATCAATCGCTGATAAAGCGTATGAAGCCACCTATTATCAATGGAAGTACGAACAAACAAAAGATACGACTTGGCTTGACAAGAAAGCGAATTTAATTAAGGGATATAAAGAGTTAGTTAGTAACTATAATAAACTTTATTATCAACCGGATAGCAAAACTAAAATTAATGATATAGAGGCTTATTTTAAATATAAGCATAATAAATATGTTGAGAAAAATATTAACAGTATAACTGAAAAGAATAGAATTACGACCGACAAATTGACGCAAGATCTTGAAGCTGCGTTAAATATCAACAAAAACGCAGTAAAAGATAAAGAAAAAGAAATTGCTAAACTTAAATCTGAAGCAGATCAAGCTAAAGCCAACTATGAAAGTATTAATCCGACTGAAAAAGACAATATTTTAGGAGGGGAATATGAAAATATTATGCGACAGCTTACTGAAAAATCTGCTGAGTTAGCTCAATCTCAACAAAAATTACAGGAATTAGAAAAATCTCTCACATTGCACGATTTAACCGATGTGGGGCAAAGTGCTATCGCAATTGGTACTAACACCCTCGCTACTGGCTCTAATGCAACCTCAATTGGGACAGAAACGATAGCGACAGGCGAAAATTCTGTTGCGATCGGAAAATCATCAACTGTAACAGGCTCAAACTCTATTGCAGTAGGGACAGGACATCTTGTAGTGGGAAATAATAGTGGTAGTTTTGGTGATCCTAATGTTATTTATGGCGATAATTCCTATGCAGTTGGAAATAATATCACGATTGGTGAGCAAAATACACCTCATACTGTAGGGCAAAACACATTTGTATTTGGTTCAGACATCAATACAACCGCGAATAATGCTGTAATTTTGGGTGCAAATAGTGTTGGTCAAGATAACGCTGTATCAGTTGGATCGTTTGGTAATTTAAGAAAAATTATCAATGTAGAAAAAGGGATTCTTGCTCAAAACAGCAATGAAGTAATTACAGGTGGACAATTATATTCTGTATTGCAAGATGCAGCGGAGGTCAATATTTCAAATTGGCAACGTGCACTAGGTACAGGATCCAATGTTGCAGGCAATAGAGGGCTAATTACAGGCAATACGTTACATAGTGCGCTGGAAGCTCAACGCACAGAAGTAAATAATAACTTAGCAAATATTGAAAATACCAAAGCTAACAAAGATGCATCCAATTTAAGTTATGAAGACAAATCTAAGTGGCAAGAGGCTTTAGGCACAGGCAAATCTGAATCCGGTAATAAAGGCTTAATCAGCGGTGATACGCTCAATGCCGCATTAAGTACTAAAGCAGACAAATCCGACATTACAAATATCAACACAAATCTTGATAACAAAGCCAACAAAACAGAAGTTGTCGCACTCAAAACAGAGCTAACAACAAATGTAACTAAAATTACTTCGGATTTAGCAACCAAAGCTAATATTGACGCAAGCAATATTGATACCGCCAAATTTGCTGAAAAATTGGGTGTTGGTACAGTATCAGAAAATGATACAAACCTAGTAACAGGAAGAACTGTCTATGCTGCGTTGTCAAATCTTGCTAACAATGATGCAGTTATTGCTAAAGCCAACAAAGACGCATCCAATTTAAGTGATGAAGACAAATCTAAGTGGCAAGAGGCTTTAGGCACAGGCACAGCCGAAGTCGGTAACACAGGCTTAATCAACGGCGATACTCTCCATACAGAGCTTGAAAAGAAAGCAGATAAGTCGGATGTAACAAACATTACGACGAATCTCACTACAAAAGCTAATAAGGACGCGTCGAATATCTCCACAGACGATGCGAAAAAATGGGCGGAAAAGCTCGGTACAGGCACAATCACTAAAGGAGATATCTCTCTTGTCACCGGCGATACCGTGTACAACACGACTATCAATAAAGCCAATACAGATATGGATAATCTTACCGATACAGGTAAAACAGTTATCCAAAACTTGGCCAAAGGCAGCGTGAAAGTAATTGCCGGGACAAATACCACAGTAACAACAAGTAAAGACGGCGACGCCACTACTTACGCCGTGAATGTATCTAAGGATGCCATTAAGGCAGCCGTTCAGGGTGATCTCGATGCAAAAGCTAATAAGGACGCGTCGAATATCTCCACAGACGATGCGAAAAAATGGGCGGAAAAGCTCGGCACTGGAACAGTGTCAGAAAATGATAGCAATCTCGTGTCGGGAAAAACCGTCTATGCTGCATTATCAAATCTTGCCAATAATGATGCAGTTATTAGCAAAGCCAACAAAGATGCTTCAAATTTAAGTGATGAAGACAAATCTAAGTGGCAAGAGGCTTTAGGCACAGGCACAGCCGAAGCTGGCAACAAAGGCTTAATCAGCGGTGATACGCTTAACACTGCATTAAGTGAAAAAGCCAATAAATCTGAAGTTAATCAGAAACTTGAGTCAAAAGCAGACAAAGACGCAAGTAACATTGACGTAGCAAAATATACTATAAAACTTACTACGGGACGCATTGAGTTAGGTAACAAAGGGTTAGTGAACGGAGATCAAGTGCATAACTATGTACAAAGTCAGGTTGCAGAGATGGGCGGTAGAACGCTAGCAGAAGCAAATTCATATACTGACTATCGCATTGGCTCACTCAAAGCGTACACAGATAAACGATTGAAAGATATTCGTGACGAGGCAAGAGCAGGCGTCGCAAGCGCAATGGCGATGAGCGCAATCCCAGCAGTTCCAAACAAACGCTTTTCAATTGGTGCAGGCACGGCGACCTATCACGGTCAAAATGCTGTTGCAGTGGGGCTTAAAGTTAAAACTGAAAATGATAAAGCAATCATTAGTTTAACTGGTTCAGCTAGCTCAAACGGCGACTTTGGCGCAGCTGCCGGATTTGCGTTTGGTTTCTAAAAACGGCAAAAAGGGAAGGGAGCCTGCGGCTAAGGGTAAGTATTAAGGGTAACCGTTCCTCGAAGAGGAACGGGCTTACCCGTAAAAGGCTCTCTTCATTACCTCAAAAGGCGAAAAGGCTAAAAGGCAATGAAAATCATAAACCTATTTTTCAAAATTCTTCGATTGAAAAAACAAAATAAGCAAATATTAAAACAATCAGAAAAACAACTAAAACTTGATGATGGATGGTTACAACCAAAAACTGCCTCAGAACTCTTATCAACGGCATTACGTCAAAGATTACTTAAAAACATATATCAATCTGTCTCTATGTCTGAGGCAATGTTCAACACACTTTATCGCACCCCAATTGAGAAATATGCAGAATTAGTGCAAGAACTGCCTGCATCAGAATCTCATCATCACGCGCATCTAGGCGGAATGTTAGATCACGGCCTAGAGGTCATTTGTTTTGCGGTCAAATTACGCCAAAATTATTTACTACCGCCTAATTCTGCTCCGGAAGATCAAGCTCAACAAAGTGAGGCTTGGACTGGCGCAGTAATTTATTCCGCATTAATACACGATATTGCGAAAATTATCACAGATATTGAAATTGAAACATTACAAGGTAGATGGTTTCCTTGGCAAGGCAAACTTGATCAAGCATACAGATTTAAACACATCAAAGGACGTGACTATCATTTACACCCAACAATGGGAGCTTTTGTATCAAGCTATTTATTATCACCATTATCACTGGATTGGTTAGCGAAATATCCGGATGCATTTTCATCCTTTTTTTATTTAGCCGCTGGTCATTATGATAAAGCTGGCATTCTGGGAGAGATTATTCAACAAGCTGATCAAACAAGCGTATCGCTTTATCTCGGCGGAGACACGACAAAAGCCAAACAGCCACAAAAATCATTTGCTAATCAAATTCTTGTTGCACTACGTTATCTCGTTGAACACGAATTAAAACTCAATAACCCTAAAAGCGGATCGGATGGTTGGCTTACTGATGATGCATTATATCTTGTCAGTAAAACGGTTACAGACAAGATTAGAGCCTATTTAATGCAGAATGGTATATCAGTTCCTAGTCAAAACAGTAAAATGTTTGACGAAATGCAAGCACACCGGATTATTGAGTCAACGCCGGATAATAAAGCAATTTGGAATGGTACGATTAAATCAGATGCTGGTTGGCAACCGAAAAATACCTTTACATTGCTTAAAGTCAGCCCATCTTTAATCTGGAACAGTTTTAATGATCGTCCACCCGTATTTGCTGGAACAGTTATTATTGATCAATCAACAGAAGCAGCAGAGACCACACAAGAACAAAGTACAAATAATCAAGCTGGTTCTAATCACATTCCAACTGATGTGATAACCGATACACAAGAAACCTCAAAAGTACTGCAGCAGGAAGTTATTAATAGTGAATCGTTATCAACCAAAGAAGAGCAGAGTAATCCGCAGGAAGCGGACAGCTTCGATTTTGCACTAAATTTATTTACTGATAACAATCAACAAGATAAGGTAGAAAATGAAATTGGCAATGATGAAGTTAAACCGCATACTGAACTAACTGTAACAGCAGCCTCAATACTGTCTGATAACACTGCAGATAGTGAAAAACACAATACAACAACAGATATACTTTCATCATCTAACAATAATAAACCTAATGAAACAGCAGAGCATTTTGTTGAATGGTTAAGAACATCACTGGCAACTGATAAATTGAGCATCAATGAGCCAGAGGCCAAAATTCACATTGTTGAAAATCAATTATTCCTGGTTACTCCGGCAATTTTTAAACTGTATTGTGAAACGATGTTTGGCCACAATAATGATAAGTCTTGGCTCACATTGCAGAAGAGATTTCAGGCGTTGAACATACATAAAAGAAAACAGCCAGGAAATTATAATATATGGACTTGTAAAGTTGCCGGAGGGTATCGATCATCTGTAATTAAAGGATACCTTATTGAAAATATAGCTTTTTTTACCAATAAGCATTATTTTAATAATATGTATCTTACTTTACAGGATGTAAGTGATGACACTGAAGAATAGTTTCTATGAGAGTTTATCTTTTGACGATTTACTTGAAAAATTCTTAATTATGAAATACTTAAGACCGGAAACTAAAAAGAGCTATAGAAAGATGGTATCACTTTTTACTCGAGCGTATCCCGGAATATTAGCAGACGAGATAACAAAAGAGCTTGTCTGTAATTGGCGCAATGAGCAATTATGCAAACTTAGAGAAACATCCGTTAATAGTTATCTTCGAAACTGTAAAGCGGTCATTAATTGGGGAATTGAAAACCATTTCATTAACCGTAAAGATAACCCGTTTACGGGTACGTTTGTAAAAGAGCCGCGAAAACAGAGAAAAATTATTACACAGAAGGATATAAATATACTTATTAAGTGTATCACACAAGAAGATGTCGAAAAATTGTGTGGTAACGGTTATTGTACAATTGCTTTCGCGCAAGCCTTAATTTTTACGCTGTTATATACGGGAATGCGACGCAGCCAGCTTTTAAAATTAAAAATTCATAACATTGATCTGTCTAGCAGGACAATTTTTATCCCTCATTATATTAATAAAAATAACGATGATCATATGATTCCAATATCATCAAAACTATATCCCTATCTTGCAGTCTTTCTGGATGAGCTTAAAATAAGAAAAATACCAATTGATTCTCAGCTATTTAATATCAATATATTTTCATCAACCACGCGCAACAATGGCAATATGACAAACGATCAATTAGCGCATTTTTTCCGGAAACTTTCCAAAATAACGAGGATAAAGCTATCGTCTCATAGATTTAGACATACGATTGCAACTCAACTAATGCGAAGTCCGGAGCAAAATTTGTATGCGGCGCAAAAACTATTAGGACACAGAGATATAAAAACTACATTAAGCTACATCGAATTCGATGTAGATATGTTGAGAAAAGTTGTAGATTCTATTTAGTGTTTAGATACATACAATGAAAAAACAATGTTGTATAATTTATAACTACTACTAATAATAAAAATATACTTTACATACTAATATAGAAAATGTAGTATCGTTAATGACACAAACAATTAAAATAATCAATATAGAGAGCAGTTGATTCAAAATCAACCGCCTTCGGGTGTGCCGGTTCGAGTCCGGCCCTAGGCACCACTAAAAGATTTCAAAAAAAAAAGACCGCCGATAAAAAGGCGGTTTTTTGTTGTCACTGTATCTTCATTGTTCTGTTTAATTAAATCTTTACGAACTATTTTATACTTTTCAAGCTTTTTGAAAGCGCTAGAAATTTTTTATTTGTCCCTTTGTCAGACCTAAGATTTTATCTATTGCATTTAATAAAATAGTAAGGTGCGAACTGTTCATAAATTAGTTCAACGATTATTCCTCAATAGATGTGATAAATAAAAAGAGATCTAACCATTTAGATCTCTTTATTATGCAGATATAGATGATAAATTATGCTTGGTAACGTTTGAACACTAATGTTGCGTTAGTTCCGCCGAAACCGAAGCTGTTCGACATCACAGTCTGTAAGTTGGCATTACGAATGGTTTTAGTGATGATATTACAACCTTCAGCACGTTCATCAAGTGTTTCAATATTGATGCTTGGAGCGATAAAGTCGTGTTCTAACATTAACAGACTATAGATAGCTTCGTGTACACCTGCTGCACCTAAAGAATGACCAGTCATTGATTTTGTTGAAGAAATTGCCGGTATTTTATCAGCAAAGACATTTTTGATCGCTTCAAGTTCTTTTACATCACCAACCGGAGTTGAAGTGCCGTGTACGTTAAGATAATCAATCGGTGTATCAACGGTAGCCAGCGCTTGTTTCATACAACGTTCTGCACCCTCTCCACTTGGAGCTACCATATCGTAACCATCGGATGTTGCACCATAGCCTACAATTTCAGCATAAATTTTTGCGCCGCGAGCTAAAGCGTGTTCTAATTCTTCAACCACGACAATACCGCCACCACCGGCAATGACAAAACCATCACGGTTTGCATCATAAGCACGAGAAGCTTTTTCCGGAGTATCGTTATATTTTGTTGAAACTGCACCCATCGCATCAAATTCACAGGCACATTCCCAAGACAACTCTTCAGCTCCGCCAGCGAAAACAACATCTTGTTTACCCAATTGAATTAATTCAATTGCGTGACCAATACAGTGCGCGGAAGTGGCACAAGCTGAACTGATACTGTAATTGACACCTTTAATTTTAAATGGAGTTGCTAAACAAGCTGAAACACTTGATGCCATTGTACGGGTTACTGCATAAGGTCCGATAGCTTTAACTCCGCGAGGTGTACGCATTGCATCAGCAGCTACGATTTGATTATGTGCGGAACCTGTACCAGCACCTACCACTAAACCGGTTCTTTCGTTGGATACTATCTCTTCGCTTAATCCAGCGTCTGCAATAGCTTCTTTCATAGAAAGATAGGCATAAGCAGCAGCATTTCCCATAAAACGCATTACTTTGCGATCAATGTGTTCGCTTGGTGTGATTTTCACTGTGCCGGCAATGTGAGAACGCATTCCCACTTCGATAAATTCCGGCATAGTAGTAATACCTGATTTCCCTTCTAATAATGACGCCAACACTTCGTCTTTGTTATTTCCAATGCTGGAAATAACGCCAAAACCAGTAATTACAGCTCTTTTCATTTGTTGTCCTTAATGTCGTTTTTGATGTAAAAATTAAAAAATTGTTGGTTGTTATACTAGGAATTTCAGAGATTACAAGAAATTTTTGCAAAACCACCAACAGATAAGACCATTTTAAAACTCTATTGAACAATTCAAACATAGAATAGTGAAATTATTCATATTCGACAGGGTGTTTGATTCTTCGATAAATTATCGGTGATAAAGTCGAATGTTTCAACTGATCAGGAGATTTTGGTGAAATTGAGCGCTCATTATAATATCATTAGCTACCTTGATAAAGATTGTTATGAGTTGTTATGTCTATTCAAAAAATCTCGTTTGCACAGATTTCTTTTGAAGTGCAAACGCCGAAATCGGAACAGTTTGGAGATGTTTATTTTTCTGCTGAAGATGGATTAGAAGAGAGTCGTTATGTTTTTCAGCAGGGAAATGCCTTATGGCAGCGTTGGCAACAGCATTCCGCATCGCATTTTGTGATTGCAGAAACCGGATTTGGTACCGGTTTAAATTTTTTTGCGGTGTGTGAGCTGTTTCATCAATTCAAAGCGCGTTTTCCACAATCACCGTTGAAACGTCTCTTTTTTATTAGCTTTGAGAAATATCCGCTTACCAAAACTGCATTGGAGCAGGCTTATCAGGCTTACCCTCAATTTGAATCATTGTTGCAACAACTCTTGTTGCATTGGCAGCAACCGATCTCCGGGTGTTATCGTTACCATTTTTCGTCAGACATCTATTTGGATCTGTGGTTTGGCGATTTGCTTGAGAATTTGCCACAGCTTGGCGATTATTATAATGAACGTGTCGATGCGTGGTTTTTAGACGGTTTTGCGCCAAGTAAAAATCCAACGATGTGGAGCGATTTTCTATTTCAACAAATGTATCGTTTAACGGCGGTTGGCGGTACATTTGCTACGTTTACCGCAGCTTCTTTAGTACGAAAAGGCTTGCTTGCAGCAGGTTTTCAAGTGGAAAAACGGAAAGGTTTCGGGCGAAAAAGAGAATGCCTACAAGGTGTGAAAACTACGGCGATAAAACAGGCGTTTGCGTTACCTTGGTATTTACCGAAAGCAGCCCAACAAAAGGATGAAGTAGCTATTATTGGTGGCGGTGTTGCCAGTGTTTGTTTAGCCTACTCTTTGTGGCAACGAGGATGCCGAGTCACAATCTATTGTCAGGATGATGATTTAGCCTTAAATGCTTCCGGTAATAAACAGGGAGCATTTTATCCGCAACTAAGCGATGATGATGAGCGTCATTGCCGTTTTTATGCCTATGCCTTTGCTTATGGGCAACAATTTTTGCGACAGCTAACGAACCAAGTCGATTTTGAATATCAGTGGTGTGATGTATTGTTATGCGGTTATCAAGTATCGGTGCTGAAAAAATTGCAGAAAATTGCCGATCGTGGTTTTCCGGAAAGCCTGTTTCAGTTACAGACTGCAGCGCAATTAAGTGAACGAGCCGGTGTTGAGATAAATTGTGACGGTGCTGTGATCCACGGCGCAGCTTGGTTGAACCCACGACAAATGGTGCAGAATACGGCACAATTTTTGCAACGGCAAGGCGTTAAAATTGTGACAAAAACAGCTATTGATTGTTTGCAATATGATCAAGGGAAATGGACGTTGTTCAGTGGTAAACAGCAGTTTGAACATCAAACAGTCGTGATTGCTAATGGGCATAAATTAAATTGTTTTTCACAAACAGAAGAATTGCCTACCTATTCGGTACGAGGGCAAGTTAGCCAAATTCCGACTTCACCTCATTTGCAGCAGTTAAAAGCAATATTATGTTATGACGGCTATTTAACTCCTGTGGATACAGCTAAACAATTCCATTGTTTAGGAGCAAGTCATATACGAAATTGTGAAACGAGAGATTTTAGCGAACAGGAACAACGAGAAAATCAGCAAAAAATTCAACAAAATTTAGCACCGTCACGCTGGGTGGAAGAGATTGATGTGAGTGCGAATTTAGCGAGAACAGGTGTACGCTGCAATGTTCGTGATCGACTGCCGATTTTTGGTAATGTCGGTGATTTTGCTCAACAAACTCAGGATTATCATAATATTTTTAATTTACGTCGACGCCGTCAATCAATAGTAAAAGCGGCATATTATCCGAATTTATATCTGTTGGGTGCATTAGGTTCAAGAGGTTTGACTTCCGCACCATTATTGGCAGAAACCTTAGCTTCCTTAATTTATGGTGAACCATTACCGTTGGGGCAAGATATTCTAACAGAGTTGGCTCCGAATCGTTTTTGGTTACGAAAATGGCTCAAGGGTACGCCGGTAGTGAGTAGAGCGAAAAGAAAAATAGAGGGATTTGATTTATAACTGTTTTAAGAAGGTAAGAATGAAATTATATAGTAAAAATCAAAGAGTATTAGATCTTTCTCAAACACAAGTGATGGGAATCCTTAATGTAACACCAGACTCTTTTTCTGATAGCGGTAAATTTTTTTCATTGGATAAAGCATTGTATCATACAGAAGAGATGTTAAAGCAAGGAGCGAGCATTATTGATGTTGGTGGTGAGTCAACACGTCCAATGGCGGAGGAGGTAACGTTACAGCAAGAATTGGATCGAGTGATTCCTGTGGTTGAAGCGATTAGGCAGCGTTTTGATTGTTGGATTTCAGTAGATACCTCAAAAGCAGAGGTAATGAAAGCCGCTGCGAATGTTGGAATGGATTTGATTAATGATATTCGAGCATTAACAGAAGAGAGGGCTTTACAAACGGCTGTGCAATTAGATTTACCAGTCTGTTTAATGCATATGCAGGGACAACCGAAGACAATGCAAGTTGATCCTGAATATCAGAATGTAGTAGAGGAAGTGTTGGCGTGGTTGCTACAACGAGCAGCAATTTGTGAACAGGCAGGTGTACGAAAAGAAAATATTATTTTGGATATTGGATTTGGTTTTGGTAAAACCTTACAGCACAATTATCAATTATTGAATCATTTAGAACAATTTGTTTCGACCGGTTATCCGTTGTTAATTGGTTTGTCACGAAAATCAATGATCGGTAATCTATTACAGAAAGATGTCAATCATCGCTTAGTCGGTAGTGTTGCCGGTGCTTTAATTTCCGTAATGAAAGGAGCTCATATTGTAAGAGTACACGATGTTGAAGCGACAGTTGATGCTTTAAAAGTATGGCAAGCGACAAAAGCAGCAATTTGAATAAATTTTTAGGGGTTACATACAGATTAATAGTCAATTTAGAGTAGAATAGCGACATTTTACTGTTTGAACAAACTGAATAAGGAATAAAAATGGCAGAACGTAAATACTTTGGTACTGATGGCGTGCGTGGTCGTGTCGGTACTTATCCAATTACACCAGAATTTGCATTAAAATTAGGATGGGCGGCCGGAAAAGTCTTGGCAACCCAAGGTTCAAGAAAAGTGTTAATTGGTAAAGATACGCGTATTTCCGGTTATATGCTGGAATCAGCATTAGAAGCTGGTTTGGCGGCAGCGGGGTTGTCAGCGGCGTTTGTTGGTCCAATGCCAACACCTGCAATTGCCTATTTAACCAGAACTTTCCGTGCGGAAGCAGGAATAGTAATTTCTGCATCACATAATCCTTATTATGATAATGGTATCAAGTTTTTTTCAGCCCACGGTACCAAATTACCAGATGATATTGAATTAGCTATAGAAGAGTTATTAGAACAACCAATGACCTGTGTAGAATCAGCAGAATTAGGTAAAGCTAGTCGTATCAATGATGCTGCTGGTCGTTATATTGAATTTTGTAAAAGTACGTTCCCAGCACATTTAAGTTTAGAAGGTTTAAAGATTGTTGTTGATTGTGCAAATGGTGCAACTTACCATATTGCGCCGAATGTTATGCGTGAGCTTGGTGCAACCGTGATAGAGATCGGTACAAAACCGGATGGTATGAATATCAATGAACGTTGTGGTGCAACCGATGTGCGTGCGTTGCAGGAAGTGGTTATACAAAGTAAAGCGGATGTTGGTTTGGCTTATGATGGAGATGGTGATCGTATTATGATGGTTGATCACCTAGGAAATAAAGTTGATGGCGACCAAATTCTTTTCATTATTGCGCGTGAGGCCTTGCGTTCCGGTAAACTTTCTGGTGGTGTTGTGGGGACTTTGATGAGTAATATGAGCTTGGAATTGGCATTAAAAATGTTGGGTATTCCATTTATTCGTGCCAAAGTGGGTGATCGTTATGTATTGGAGCAAATGCAGGCACGCAACTGGAAATTAGGTGGTGAAAATTCTGGACACATTATTATTTCTGAGAAAAACACAACCGGTGATGGTATTGTTGCTTCATTGGAAGTATTGGCAGCAATGGTTAATCACGGTTTATCATTGAATGAGTTGGCTAGTGGGGTACAGTTATTCCCACAAGTGTTAATCAATGTTCGTTTTGAAGCAGGAAGTAATCCTTTAGAAAATGAAACTGTTAAACAGGTGGCTACTGAAGTTGAACAAAAATTATACGGTAAAGGTCGAGTGTTGTTACGTAAATCTGGTACAGAACCTGTTATTCGTGTGATGGTTGAATGCGAAGATCAAGAGTTGGCTCAACAGTATGCAGAGGAAATTGCGGCAATTGTGAAGAAAAATTAATTTAAATAAATGCAAAATGTGCTTTTATTCGGTAGAATTAAAAGTGTTTTTTATTATTTTTAACATAAAGGATAAAGTTTATGAAATTGACAAAATTGCTCATTCCTACAGCATTATCTATTATACTGTCTGCTTGTGGAAATTTAAGTAAAGTTAGTGATGAGGGAACAACGGATAAACCGGTATGGCCAAAAATTGAAGAAAGCTTATTCAATAGTAACGGTTCTCAAAAAGGAACTTGGCCAAATTGGGATAATGTTCATATGATTGAAAAAGGAATGAACAAAGATCAGATTTATTACTTGATTGGTCGTCCTCATTTTGCTGAAGGGCTTTTTGGTGTACACGAATGGGATTATGTATTTAATTATCGTGAAAATGGTGTGCATAAAATTTGTCAATATAAAATCTTGTTTGATAAAAATATGGAAGCACAATCTTTCTTCTGGTTACCGGAAGGTTGTGGTGATCGTACCGAGTATCAGCTTTCAAGTGATTTCCTATTTGACTTCGATTCAGCCAACTTAAAACCGGAAAGTCAAAAAGTAATTGAAGATTTAGTCAATAAATTGTCTAAAAATAAACAGATTTGGATCACTGGTTATACGGATCGTTTAGGTTCAGAGTCTTATAATTTAGCTCTTTCTCAACGTCGTGCTGTAGCTGTGAAAAATGCAATGGTGGCGTTAGGTATTCCAGCTTCTCGTATTCAAGCAATAGGAATGGGGAAAGCAGATCAGGTTAAAGCTTGTGAAAAAGAAACAGGCTCGGCATTGCGTCAATGTTTAGCACCGAATCGTCGTGTTGTGATCTCAACTAATTAATTGCTCTTCTTATTTGATAAAAGGCTTGTTAAAAATATTAATAAGCCTTTTTCTTTTCAATTTATTTTTAGTAGTGCTAAGTGTAAAATAAGTCACTTATCTTAAGCTATAACAACCAATAATCAAATGGCTTTTATATGCGTTAATCTTTTTTATTAAGATTAAACATAAAAAAGAAAGCATAAAGGATATCTCAAGTATGACATCAGAATCTAATGTAAGATCAGACAATAATTTTAATCTTATTATTTTATTTCAATATTATTGGCGTAAAAAATGGTGGATTTTGTTATCTACTTTATTGTTTACTTTTGTTTCTTATCTTTATGTAAATACAATTAAACCGGAGTGGAGTAGTAGTGCTGAAGCAGTGCCGGCAAGTAATGGTTCTATTGAGGCATTGCTAGATTTGCAGCAACGTTATAGCTTAATTAGTAATGAGCCTTTTTCTATGCAGGGTATTTCAAGTTCTTTGTTTAATCAGTTCGTTAATAATATTTCGATTATTGATATTCGTAAACAATATTTTTTGGAATCTCCCCTTTATCAACGACTCAGTGTAAATCAAAGCGACACGCAGAAGCAAGCTCTTTTGAATAGATTAATTAAAAGTATTTTAGTAATTACACCAGATATGACGAAAAAAGGAAATAATATTACTGTAATTACGGCAGAAAATAGGGCTTTAGCAGATATTCCATCCGTTAAAATTAGTTTTATTGATAATGATGAGCAGCTATTGCAATCAACATTGGATGGCTTTGTAAAATATGTCAATCGTATTACTTATCAACAAGAAATTGAAAATTTATTAATTCAAATTAAACAGAAAATTAAGGCTTTAAAATACCAACAACAGCAAATTACTGATCAGTTAATGTTGGAAAAACAGACTTATTTGCAATATCTACAGACTGCTTATAATGTTACTGCATTAGTAGAGAAAAATAAGGGAAATAATATTAATATCAATGTTAATATTGATTTGGCGAAAAATATAACACAATTAGATAATCCTTATCTGTATCTATTAGGACGAGAAAATTTAGCTGCACAAATTGAAGCAATACAGCAGCAAAATATTATTTATCCTATTTCTTATTATCAAGCAAAAACACAGATAGCAGAGTTGGTAAAATTGGTAGATGAAACTGATAAATTGAAAATAAATATTTTTCAATATAAAAATCCTCCAAGTTTTCCGGTTAAAATTAAACCACAAAAAAGTTTAATTTTGGCAATTGGCGTGTTGTTTGGATTTATATTATCGTGTTTAATTTTACTATTTATTAAAGTATTAAAGAAAGATTAATATGTCGAATACAATTGGTGATAAGTTGATCAAAAATACCCTGATCTATAGTATTGGTAGTTTTGGTTCAAAAATTTTATCATTTCTATTATTGCCTATTTTTTCTCTTTATTTAACGACAGTAGAAATGGGGCAATATGATTTAATTTTAATCTTTGCTTTGTTGATTACTCCATTAATAACGTTACAATTATCAGATGCAGTTTATCGATGGTTAATTGTAGATGATAAAATAAATATTGCAGGAAAAATAATTACAACAGCTTTAAGTTTATTCCTAGTTGTGACCATAGTTGTATTTATTGTGGTGGGGATTATTGTTTATTTTTATCCACAACCTTATGTCGTGGAAACAATGTTATTTCTTTTCTTTTCTGCACTCTTTTTTATTTTACAACAAGTATTACGTGGACTAGGATTAATACAAAAATTTGCATTAATCGGTATTTTATATTCGTTATTATTAGTATTATTTTCATTAGTCTTTTTATGGACTTATGATAATAAGTTACGAGCTATATTATTAGCAATGATTGTAGCAAATGTTGTCGTTAATATTATTATTTTATGGCGTTGGAAAGTTTATCATTATTTATCAGGAAAATATATTGATATAAAATTAATCATACCGATGTTAAGTTATTCATTACCATTAGTTCCTAATGCAGTGAGTTGGTGGTTAATGACTATGGCAAATAAATATATTATTTTTCAACAGCTAAATATGGAAGCAAATGGTATTTATGCAGTTTCATCACGATTACCTAGCATTTTAATGATTGTTTTTTCACTCTTTTTACTCGCGTGGCAAGATATCATTTTAAAAGAGGATAAAGCAGATTATTTTGAGGAAATAACAAATACATTTTCACAGTTATCTAGATTTATGTTCTCAGTAGGTCTAATTTTTATCAGTATTAGTGAACCATTAATTCATTATCTTTTTTCATCTCGCTTTTATGAAGCTTGGAAATATATGCCGATATTGGTATTAGCAACAATATTTACTTCATTCTGTGCATTCTTAGGGATAGCATATCAACAGAAAAAGAATACATTAAAAATATTAACGACAACAATTTTTGGTGCTGTAATTAATATTATGGTTAGTTATTTCCTAATTGAATATATTGGGTTATTTGCAGCAGCATTGGGAACGTTATTAAGTTTTATTTTGGTATTTGTTATTCGTCAGCAGGATGTAAAAAGTTTTTATCCTGTAGTTTTAACAATAAAGTCTTTCTGGATGCCGCTTATTTTAAGTTTAGGCTATTGTTATCTTGTTAGTTTAAATCAGGTTTATATTAATTGGAGTTTGTTTGTAATTGCATTAATTATTTCTCTATTTTTAAATCAGCAATTACTTAGCAAAATCGTACAGAAATTAAAAGAGAGAGTTTTATGATTAATCCAAATAGAAAGCAGTTATCTCGTTTAAGTGAAATTATTTATGATCGTCTTGATCCATTAATTGATGGAGATTATGTATTATTAGACATTCCGGATCATCAAAATATTGGTGATCAAGCAATTTGGGCAGGTGAATTGGCGTATTTATCTCGACTTCCACATAAACTCAAATATTCAGCGCCTTATTACAATGTCGATATGAAGAAAATCGATAAGAGTGATATTATTTTATTTCATGGTGGTGGTAATTTCGGTGATGTGTGGGAAGTGTGTCAAAAATTAAGAGAAAATATTACTTCTCATTGCAGAGAAAATAAAATTATTGTTTTTCCACAAACAGTTTATTTCCAATCACAACAAAATTTAGAAAAGAGTGCTGAAATTTTTAATGCACACGGTAATGTAACTATTTGTGCTAGAGATCAAATTTCTTATGGTATTTTGAATAAATATTTTACAAAGTGTCAGATCTTACTGCTGCCTGATATGGCATTTTGTTTAAATTTGGATAATTTTATTCAAGAAGAAAAAAGTGGAAAAACATTATTTGTAAAACGTACAGATAAAGAATTAAATATAGAGGTAGATTATCACGAAGTAACCGAATTAGAAAATGTTACTGTATCTGACTGGCCAAGTTTTGAAAAAGAATTTAAACAACTGATTAAATATAATCCTAATTTTTCTTCTTTTAGTTTTAGAGAGTTTTTATTTAAAGTCGCTAATCATATGCCGATATTTATGCCGTTGTATTGCCAGCCGATTGAAAAAATAGAAAATCGTCGAGAATTTTATATGGAATTAGGAATTAATTTTCTGAATTATTACGATACTATTTATACTACACGTCTTCATTGTTTTATTTTGGGTATTCTTTTAGGGAAAACAGTTTATATTTATGATAATTCTTATGGTAAGAATGCCTCATTCTACCAAACGTGGTTACAAGATTTTGAACAATGTTATTTATTGAATGAGTCAAAATAATGAAAAATGAAGCTTTAGTTTCAGTTATTATTCCCTGTTATAATGCTGAAAAATATATTGAAGCGGCGCTAATGTCGATTTTGCAACAGAGCTACCACCATTTAGAAGTTATTGTTATAAATGACGGTTCTACTGATAAATCAGAGGAAATTCTATTGCAATTTGCTCAGCAGGATTTACGAGTTCGTTATATTGAAAATGAAAAAAATCTAGGCTTAATTGCAACCTTAAATAAAGGTATCCAGTTAGCACAAGGGAAATATATTGCACGAATGGATGCTGATGATATAGCTTTGCCGGATCGTATTGAAAAACAGGTAGATTTTTTATCAATTCACCCGAATATTGCCGTATTAGGTGGTGCAATGAAAACATTTGGTGAAAATGTTCAATCTGAAATTTTAGCATTACCGACAGAAGATAATGAAATAAAAGCTTATTTATTTTTAGCTTCAGCTTTTAATCATCCGACAGTGATGTTTAATTTATCTGTATTGGATCGTGATGATATTTTTTATCAACAGCAATATTATCGTGCAGAAGATTATGGTCTATGGATACATTTATTGGCGAAAGGATATCAATTTGCTAATTTAAAAGATGTGGTATTGAATTACCGCATATTGGAAAATAGTGAAACACGTCTATCAGCAAAAAATCTTGAGCAGCGTAATCAGATAATATCAAAGATTCACTATTATTTATTGACTCATCTTAAATTATCATTAACGGATAATGAAATATTACAATATTCTTTGTCTACAAATAGAGCTAATATTGCGCAATTAAATTTGATGATGTTATGTCATATTTATCTCAAGATCAGTAGGACAGTGAGTTATCCAGTGGGTAAATTATTATTTACCCGATGGATCAAACTTTTAGGTTTAAAATGGATGAGAAAATAGGTATAACTAAGTGAGGAAAATAATGAGAAAAGTTATATTTTATTGGTTATTTCTCACTTGGTTATTTAATATCAAATATAATTTTATTCCATTACACCCATCATTTACGATGGGGGTAATTGGTATTTATTTAGTATTCCAAAATTATATTAACCGAGAGCGTATCGCAGTGAATGTACTGCCACTAGCTTTCTTATTTTTGCCTTTCGCCTTTTCATTATTGCCGGCAAAATTATTAAATCCTAGTGGGTTTGAAGTTGCTTATTTAATCCAAAATGGATTAACGCCTATTGTTTATCTGTTCGCTGCTTATTTTCTCTATTGTTTTGCTACTTGGATTTATCAACGTGTTGATTACCAGAAATTAACTTCTATCTGGATTACTGCAGTTGTAATTCAGTCAATATTGACACTTGGCGTCAATATGTTGCCTTTTATGCAACAATTATTACTGTTTCTGATTAAATATAGTGAAGGTCGGGGGTTAATCATTGCTTCATTGGAGCAAGGAAATCGATTTATTGGCTTTGGAACACAATTTTTTGGAGCGGGAATTATTTATGCCTTCACTTTAATTTTGTTGAGTTTCCGTTTATCAAGACAGAGAAATAGTATTTTATTTATTCGTGATTTGATTTTATTTGCGTTTATCAGTTTAGTCGGTTTATTGTTAGCGAGAACAGTGCTTGTTGGTATTGTTATTGGTGCAGTGATTTTCTGTTTTCAGCGTTATTTTATTAATTATTATCGATTAGCGTTACTTTGCTTCTTATTAATTCCAGGCGTGTTACTATTGTTATTACTGTTCCTTTATGCTGTATTAAATAATTTACTTGGAATTGATTTAATGCATTCTAAATTATTCTACTTTGCAGCAGAACTTTTTATTAATCTATTTTCCGGGCAAGGACTAGAAACAGAATCAACAGATATTTTATTGGAAATGTATCAAATTCTACCGACAACATTGACAACTTGGTTGGTTGGTGATGGATTTTATTTAGCACAAAATAGTATTGATGGACTCTATTATATGGGAACGGATGTTGGCTATTTGAGAATTATTTTTGCTACTGGAATTATTGGAGTAGTCATAAATATTTCCGTGCATGCCTATTTATGTGCAAAAATAATGGCAATTACACCATCAAGAGCAATGCTTTATTTTGCTTTATTGAGTCTTTATTTAATTTTATTGATTAAAGGGATGGTGAGTTTTATTGCTTTATTTGGTTATTTTTATATTGCTGAATTAGCGAATGGAACAGAGAAAAATGCAGAATAATAAAATACATATCTTATATTTTTGTGGTATAGCAGTACACGGTGGAGTAGGTAGTTATTTAAAAACAGTAGCGCAAAATTTCCCACAAGGAAATTATGTCTTGCATATTAGCTATTATGCGCCACAGCGATTTGTTGAATTTGAAAATCAAATTTTAGCACTTAATCCAAGTGTGGTTTTTCATCATCTACCAATGTTTTCAATTAAAAATTTAATTACCGGAAAATTATGGAAAGCAACCAAGCAAATTTATCAACAATATCATTTTGATTTAGTCCATGCACATAATCCTTATTTATCTTTTATGCATTTTTACTGTGCAAAAAATAAACATATAGGGCGTATTTTGCATTCACACAGCAGTCAACCTTCGGGTAGTAAGATTAAAGCCTTAATTAATCGTTTATTTTATTCATTAACAAAACCATTAGTGACAGATCGAATTGCGTGCAGTCGGGTAGCAGGAGAATTTTTATTTAAAAATCAGCATTATAAAATTATTTATAATGCGATTGATTGTAATAAATTTATTTTTAAAGCAGATATTAGAGCATTATTACGTAATCAATTTAATTTATCTGATAATACTATTGTTTTAGGGCATATTGGTAATTTTGAGCCTGTTAAAAATCATCATTTTTTATTAAATTTAATTTCAATATTAGCGAAAAGAACGGAAAATTATAAATTGTTTTTAATTGGTGTCGGTGCTGGAGAAAATGAGTGCAAGCAATGGGTGCAAAAGCATAAATTACAAGATAAAGTTGTCTTTTTAGGTTTTCGTCAGGATGTACCGCAATTATTAAATATATTTGACCTTTTTTTATTACCCTCTTTTTTTGAAGGGTTTCCACTTTCCGTGTTGGAAGCACAATGTAACGGACTACCTAATTTGATCAGTGATCGAGTTACAAACGAAGTGGCTATTACCGATTTAGTTCAGTTTTATTCAATAGCAAATATTGATCAATGGATTGATGCCATTAGTGTGATGCAACAGAATCAGAAGCGTGAGGACTATGCTCATATTATGTCGGAAAAAGGGTTTTCTATTGAACATCATATACAACAATTAATGGATGTATATCAACAAGTTTTACAACGTTCACACTGAGTGTGAAGGAGTTTTTAATGAAGTTTTCAGTTTTGATGTCTTTGTATTATAAAGAAAAAGCGGAATATTTGTCTCAATGTTTTGCTAGTTTAGCGGTACAAACTGTTCCGGCGAGTGAAATTGTTTTAGTGTTTGATGGGCAGATACCGCAGCAGTTGCAAGATTGTGTTGATGAATGGCAACAGAAATTACCGATTAAGATTGTGCCGCTACCAGAGAATGTAGGTTTAGGTAAAGCGCTAAATGCTGGATTGATAGAGTGCAGCAATGAATGGGTATTCCGGATGGATACTGATGATCTGTGTGTTCAAGATCGTTTTGCGAAACAGGTTGCTTATATCGAAGCCCATCCGGAGGTGTCTATGGTTGGTGGACAAATCGAGGAATTTGATGAGGCTAATCCGGGAGTTACTTCAATTCGCCGAGTGCCGGTTGAAGATGCAGATATCAAAAAAATGGCACCGGTGCGCAGCCCGTTCAACCATATGGCATTGGCATATAAAAAATCAGCAATTCAAGCAGTAGGCGGTTATCAGCATCACCTATTTTTAGAAGATTATAATTTATGGTTACGCTTTTTAAGTGCCGGTTATATTGCACATAATTTGCCTGATATTTTAATTAAAATGCGAGCAGGGCAAAATATGTATAATCGCCGTCGTGGTATACAATATTTTAAGAGTGAATGGAAATTAGCCAAATTAAAAATGAAATTAGGTATACAGAATCCAATCGGCGCATTAGCAGTATTTTTTGTGCGTGCATTTACCCGAATTTTACCGGGAAAACTATTAGGGAAAGTTTATAAATTATTAAGAAAAATTTAGGAATAAAAATGAAAAAAGTGGCATTAATTCCGGTATTTTCATCAGAAAAGTTAATGAATAAAAATGTGTTGATGCTGGAAGGTAAATTAGTTGCCGGTTATAGCATAGAATCAGCATTGGCAGCAAAATGTTTTGAACGAATTATTGTTATTACGGATAAACAACAATATAAAGATGCTTTAAAAACTTACCCTATCGATGTTTTTCAAGTAGAAAAACCGATCTGTTCAGTACAAGCATTATTGACTATTTGGCAACAATTAGATCCAAAGGCAAAACAAAATGATTATGCCGTGATTTTAATGCCTGAAACGCCTCTACGCACAATCGAACAGATCGTGCAATGTTGTCAATTATTCGAACAACAGGAAACAGATTATTTATATTCTATTGATCCGAAAAAACAGGAAAATCATTCAATTTATTTGTATCGATTACCATTTAATACGTTAAATAAATTGGCGAATATTCAAACTTATATGATGGATAAAGAAGGATCATTATTTATTGAAGATAGCTTTGAATATGAGTGGATAAAAGCAATTTTGCAATTAAGAATAAAAAATCAAACTTCTTTATTAAATGTTCAACGTAGAATAAGAGAAAAATCTAAAGATTTTAATCGTATTTCCGATATTACATTGGTAGGGCATTCTCTTTGGGATTATTGGCAAATTGAACAGTTAAATAATATTGAAGTGAACAATTTAGGCATCGGCGGCATTACCACTCAACAATATGTTGAACTAATTTTACAGAAGCAATTAATAAAAGGGTTAGGAAAAGATACCTTAATATTTTTAGGTATTAATGAAATGTTTCGTGTTGGTTGGCACGCAGAAGATACGCTTTATTGGTTGGATCAAACAGTGCAATATTTGAGAAAAATTAATGCAGAAAGCCGACTCTATTTAATGGAAGTGAGTTATGTTGCTTTTAAACGAGAAGTTAACAGTAAGATGATTGATGATTTTAATCAGCAATTGAGAGATTATTTTTCTGATAAAAATATTACATTGGTTGATGTGAACAGTGTTTTGCAGGATCAATATCATCAATTAGACTTAGCATTCACTTCTGATGGATTGCATTTTAATCCTATTGGATATAAAAAATTAGCCACCTTATTGCAAACAGTATTATTTAATTAGGACTTAATAGATGCAGCAATTAAAGCTACCAGTAAAATTACTTATTTTTTCAATTTTTTTATTTTTATTTTTCCGATTATTATTTATTGGATTATATCCAGATTATTTTCTTGATCAGATTAGTATAAAAGAGCTATTACAATCTTTTTTGTATGGAATTAGATTTGATCTTAATATTAGTGTTATTTTCTTGTCTCCTATTTTATTAATTAGTATATTACCTTTTTCTATAATTGGTTCTTTAAGATTTCAAAAGGTTTTATCTTATTTTTCACTAATTGTTTTTATTGTTTTTTCTATCATTTCTTTGATAGATTTGTCTTATTTTGGTGAAGTGTATCGTCATTTGGGTAGAGAAATTTTTTTAGTTAATAAAGATATAGGTTTTCTTTTTGATGTTGCTTTTAAATCACGTTTACTATACACCATTTCAGGATTTATTATATTAGGGATGATAATATTAAGTTATATTGTTTTTGTTATTTATCCATTAAAAAATAGTGTAAATTTGAATTCGAGTTCTATATTTTCTCGCAGTTTATTGGGAATTTCTTTTCTTATTTTTTGTTTTTGGCTAGCACGAGGAATGATTATTCAAGGCAGACCAATTAGTTATGCGGATGCTTTCGAGAATACAATATCAGCTTCACAAGCTAATCTAGTTTTAAATAGTCCATTTGTTGTGTGGAAGCAGTTCCGTAAGCAAGAAAAATTAGGACCAATAAATTTATTAACGGATAAAGAAAAAGATCAAATCTCTTTTAGAGATGATGTGTTTTTATTCCAATCAAATGAAAAAGAAAATTATAAAAATATAGTTTTTATTTTACTGGAAAGTTGGAGTTATAAATATATTGATGGTTTGGCACATCGCAATTATAATGTTACACCTTTTATCGATTCATTAATTGAAAAATCAATAGTTTGGGATAATTATTATGCTGCAGGGAAAAGGAGTATTATTGGTATTCAAGCAGTTCTATCGTCTGTACCAGCATTAAATAATCATCCGGTATTGGGTTTTGGATTAGAATTAAATAAGATAAGTAGGATTGGTAAAATATTAAATGATCATCAGTATCGCACTATTATGATGCAGACATCCAACCGTAGATCTTTCAATGTAAACAGTATTGCTAATGTTCTTGGATTCCAAGAATATTATGGCAAGGAAGATGTTCCTATTATAAAAAAATATCCACAGGAACCACCACATTTCGGCTGGGATTATGATAGCTTACAGTTTTTATTAAATAAATTAAATGAAACACCAGAAAGTAAACCTTTTTTTGCTTTTTTATTTACCGGATCTACACACGAACCTTTTGCTGATGCTGGTGAAGAGTTTCATATTTATCCGCATGATCAATCTAATGAAAATGGTTTTTTAAATACTCTTCGTTATTCTGATTGGTCATTGGAACAATTTATGAAAGCAGCCGAAAAACAGCCTTGGTATCAAAATACTATTTTTATTTTTACTGCGGATCATACATTAAATTCATTACCTTCAGAAAATTTAAAAGAGCAGTTTCATATTCCTTTGATTGTTTATTCACCGGATGGCAGTTTACCGGCAAAAAGAGAATCTCAATTTGCTTCACAATATGATTTATTTCCAACAATGTTGGATTTATTGGGTATTGATACGCCGATATCTACTTTCGGACAATCTTTATTACATCCAAAAACAACTGCACCGACATTATTTGTCAGTAACGGACAAATTATTGGTATGATCAGTCCTGCCGGAACAGCTACTTTTTTAGAACAGAAGCAGTTGTCTATAAGTAATGATAATGATGAATTAAGACAGCAAATATTAAAATTCAAACAAAGAGTTACTTTAGCGGATATGATGTTGGATAATAACCAGTGGGCTAAGTAAAGGGAGATAAATATGCAACAGCTAAATGCGGAAAATAAGAATATAGATCAGCAAGAATTGGATAAATTTTCCAAAATGGCGGCGACTTGGTGGGATTTCAATGGTGATTTTAAACCAATTCATCAATTAAACCCTTTGCGTTTGAATTATATTTTGCAACACAGCAATGGGTTGAATGGGAAAAAAGTGCTGGATGTTGGTTGTGGTGGCGGTATTTTATCTGAAAGTATGGCAAAATCCGGCGCAAACGTAACCGGTATTGATATGAGCCCACAGCCACTTGCCGTTGCCAAACAACACGCACAAGACAATAATTTAATAATCGATTATCAGCAATCTACAATTGAAGATTTTTTACAACAACATCAACAACTCCAAGCAGAAAAATTTGATGTGATTACTTGTATGGAGATGTTGGAACATGTCCCTGATCCGTTATCAATTATTCGTAGTTGTCGGGAGTTATTAAAACCTGATGGCGTATTGTTTATGTCTACCATTAATCGCACTTTGAAAGCTTGGGCATTAGTGGTGATTGGCGCAGAATATATTTTGAAAATGTTGCCACAAGGCACGCACGATTATGAAAAATTTATTAAACCAGCGGAATTATTGGCTTATTGCGACCAAGTTGGATTAGCTTGTCAGCAATTGAAAGGATATCACTATAACCTGCTTACAGGTAATTTTTGGCTTAATGATGATGTCAGCGCCAATTATTGGGGAGTATTTTGCCATAGTCAGAATGAGGTATAACAATGTTGTGTGCTATTTATAAAAGTCGCAGAAAAGAGGGAATGTATCTTTATATTGAAAAAAGAGATGATTTTTCATCAGTGCCTGAATCATTATTAAACGCTTTTGGGACACCTCAATTTGTGATGTTGTTCAATTTAGACGGAAAAAAGAAATTAATTCATACAGATAATCAAAATGTTAAAGAGCAGATTGAGCAAAATGGATTCTACTTACAGATGCCTCCGCCGGTAGAAAATCTCTTGAAAACACTTAAAAATTAGTTAATTCTTCCGCAACACAACCCACTCAGCACAATATTGTGCTGAATATGTCGAGGAAAGAAAATTGTTTAGATAATGCTGCTATGGAAAGTTTCTTTGGTCGGATGAAGGTGAAATGTTTTTATAACAACACCTTCGAAAGCATTGAAGAACTGGAATTTGTTATCAAAGAATATGTTCGTTATTACAATGAAAACAGAATTTAATTAACATTAAATGGACTGAGTCCTGTTCAATATAGAATTCAGTCCTTAAAACAATAGCCAAACTTTTCGGGATCAGAGCATTCAACTCTTTTGCTTTTTTCTTTATTTATATTGTTTACGCCAAAATGGAGTAGTGATATTAAATTTTCTGTTTATACAAGCTAACATATTGATTATATTGAGTTTATTTGAAAGGTGTTTTTAAATATTTCTATCCTTACGTGTAAATTTACATTTCTTTAGTAAAATTTACTTGCCCCCCCCCCTAAAAACTTATGTATACTCCTACGTAAATTAACTTAATCCTGAAGGAGTATTTGAAAAAATGAAAAAATTACTTTTAACAACTTTAATTACCGCTGGTTTAGGCTTATCGGCACAAGGTGCGTTTGCAAATACACCAGCACAAAAAGGCACTATTACTATCAACGGTAAAATTGTGGATACTACTTGTACAATTAATAGTGGCACTGGTGCTGATATTACTGTTACCTTAGCTACAATTTCTAAATCTGCATTACCTAACCAAGGTAATACCGCAATGGATACTCCATTTGAAATTAAACTAACAAATTGTACTAAAACAGGAGGCGGAGTATTTGCTACTAACGAAAAAATTTATGCTGCCTTTATTAATGATCCTCAAAAAGTGAGTGCAGAAGGGCGTTTACTTAATAAAGCCACTGATACTCCAGCCTCTGACGTGACTGTTCAAATTGCTAATAATGCTTCCGATAACACTAGTGTAATTGATATTTCTAAATCAGCTACTGCACAAGGCTCTAAAACTGTAGCAATAAGTGGTTCTTCACCAACTGGGTCTGCGACTTTACAATATAAAGCACGTTACTATGCAGAAAGTAATAGTATTACTGCTGGTAATGTTAAAGGTCAAGTTGATTATATGATCGCATACGAATAATCTATGTTCTAGTTCTTTTTCGGGCAGATATTCTGCCCGATTTTTTATCATCTTTGTATTTGTTGGCGGATGTTTATGTTAAAAAAAAGATTTGCTACGATTTTTATATTGGCTGCTTTCTGGGCTTCTTCCTCGACAGCAAATATTGTTATTACAGGCACGCGGGTAATTTATCCGTCTGATGCCAAAAATGTGAGTGTTCAATTAACCAATGTAGGCGACTCACCTTCATTAGTGCAAGCTTGGATTGATGATGGTGATGCTAATACACCACCAGAAAAAATTCAAACGCCCTTTGTGATTACACCGCCTATTTCTCGTGTTGATGGAAATAAAGGTCAAACATTGCGCTTAATTTATACGGGGGGATCATTGCCCTCAGATCGGGAATCACTTTTTTATTTAAATGTGTTAGATATTCCACCGTCACCAAAAGATAAGAGCAAAAATTATTTACAAATTGCATTACGCAGCCGTATTAAGCTATTTTACCGCCCTGCGAATCTCTCTCTTTCACCATCAGAAGCTTATACCAAAGTAAAATGGCAATTAAAAGGTAAACAATTACAAGTGGATAATCCAACACCATATTACATTACCTATGTCGGTGCGGGTGTCGGTCAAGGGAAAAATATGGCTAAAACCTCACGAGCTAATATGATTGCACCGTTTTCTAAAGCTGTTTTTGAATTGAACAAAGTTCCTTCAGGAAAAGATACTACTGTACAATGGGATATTCTTAATGACTATGGTAGTGATTCACTTGGAAGCAGCCCATTACAACATTAATGCCTAATGATTATGCGAAATATTTTCTTACCCTTAACAAAATTTAGACGTAGCTATATATCATTGGTGCTATTTAGTAGTTGTTGCATCAATAGTTATGCTAGTGACTACGTTGAATTTGACCCTGGCTTCTTATACGGCAGTGAAGCTCAAAAAAATATTGATATTAAACGATTCAGTTATGGGAATCCCATTCCTGCTGGTGAATATCTTGCTGATGTTTATGTAAATAATGAATTACGTGGACGTATTACTTTACAATTTGTGGAGCTTCCTGATCAAAAATCTATCGGACTTTGTGCTACACCAACGTTGTTAACATTATTAGATTTAAAATCTGCTGCGTTTTCAGGTAAAACTCATCAAGTTAAGCAATGTCGCTTATTTGCACCACAAGTGCCAGAGGCAAAAGTAAATTTTGATACTGGACAATTGCGATTAGATGTAGATATTGCTCAGGCTCTAGTTGTGCAACGTCCAAAAGGTTATATCTCACCTGCACAATGGCAAGATGGTATTCCTGTAGCATTTTTGCGTTACAACGCTAGCCATTATCGCTACCAATACAGTGATCAAAATTTTTATCAAAGCTATCTAGGCATTGAGTCAGGTATAAACTTGTTTGGCTGGGCATTACGTCATCGTGGGTCTATGAGTTGGAGTCCGCAACAAGATTCTCATTACCAACGGATCGCTACTTACTTACAACACGATGTTGCCGCACTTCGTGGGCAATTAACTATCGGTGATTTATATACTAATGGCGTTTTGATGGATAGTTTATCACTGCGTGGAATAAAGTTAGCATCTGATGATAGAATGTTGGCTAGTTCTGAACGCGGTTATGCTCCCGTTATTCGTGGCGTTGCGAATAGCAATGCTGTTGTCAGCATACGGCAAAATGGCAATTTATTGCGAGAAGTGTCTGTTCCTCCTGGGGCGTTTTCAATTGATGATCTCTTTCCAACAGGGTATGGTGGCGATATTCAAGTAGAAATTTTAGAAGCAAATGGAGAAAAACGCACTTTTACTGTTCCTTATACGGCGGCAGCACAATTAATTCGTCCAGGCTATAGCCGTTATCAAATTGCTGCTGGACGTTATCGTTATGGTAATGTTGTTTTTGATACAAATGTTGCACAAGCCACTTGGCAGTATGGTCTAACTAATAATTTAACATTGAATCTCGGGGCGATCCTATCTAAAGATTACCATTCTGAACTGTTAGGTCTTTCTTTTAATACGCCGATTGGAGCATTTGCGGCAAATGCAACGCTCTCTAATGCAACTTTTCATAATCTTGATCAAAAATTTAAGGGATACAATCTTTATTTTAGTTATAACACGCATATCGAACCAACAAATACAAACGTTACTTTAGCTGCATATCGTTATTTATCACGCGATTACTTTAGTTTACAAGATGTCATTTTAGCAAATGAACGGGATTTTGCTTACGAAAACGGACTGAATTTATCATTGAATAGCTATCGCCCAAAAAATCAATTTCAGGTATCTGTAAGTCAAACATTTAAAGACGGATGGGGTGGGGCTTATATTACTGGAAGTACGTTTACCTATTGGGGAACTAAGCAAAAACGCAATGAATACCAAATTGGCTATAGCAATAATTACAAGAAATTAAATTATAGTCTGTCATTTTCTCAATCAATTAATAATGATGGCAACAATGATAAACGAATTTATCTTTCTCTATCATTACCATTAGGTGATAACGCTAATGGCTCTTATCTTTCACAAGATATTAGCCATAGCGTTAAGGATGGCTATTCTGCCTATACGTCATTATCTGGTACATTGGGTGAACAACAGCGTTATACCTATACTCTCTCTGTCAGTAAGCAACAACAAAGTGATGTTAGTTCAATTGCTTTTAGTAACACCTATTCTAGTTCTTTTGCCCGTCTTAATGGTTCATGGAGTCGTAGTAATAAAGGTAATCAACAAATGTCTGTTGGTGCTTCTGGAGCTGTTGTAGCTCATCCAAAAGGCATTACATTATCCAATGATTTAGGTGACAACTTTGCGATTATTCACGCCAAAGGTGCAAAAGGTGCGTTGATTAATAGCGCAATAGGTAATGAAATTGATTATTTTGGTAATGGTATCGTGCCATATGTTGAACCATATACTATCAATTATATAGGTTTAGATGGCAATAATTTGCCGAGTTCTGTTGAATTAGCTGCGACCGAGCAACAAGTGATTCCTCGTGCTAACCAAGCACTTTTAATTAATTTTGCAACCACAGCAGGCTCAGCCGTGTTCTTTGAAATCGAAAACAAAGAACAATTGCCACCATTAGGAACAGAAGTATTTGATCAAAATGAGAAATCTATTGGCGTTGTTGCACAAGGTGGCAAAATTTATACCAGAGGTATTGCTGAAAAAGGTGAGCTTCATCTCAGTTGGGATGGACATCACTGTCGAGCAAATTATCAGTTACCAGAACAAGAAGACGGTAAATTACTTATCGTGCCAATACAATGCCAGTTTTATTAAAAGGGGAAAAAATGAAAGGGAAAATAATTCATTGGTTTATATCAATGATGGCTTTGGTGATTTTGTTTAAACCATCATTTTCTTTTGCCTATACATTTGAAGGGATAGATGTTGGAGGACCAAGTGGAGTACCAACACAAGAAAAATATATTAGCGCTAATTATAATCGTGTTGGTTATAATGAGGTGGTTTATCGTTGGAATATAGGTGAAATAATGGTGGGAGACTACTGTAAGAGACGCTCCGGTGTAACGAATTCAACGGATCGATTTTGGCTAGAAATTAAATATTTTGATACACAAGATAAAAATAGTCAGTATTTTGAAAGAAGATTACTGGAAGTAAATAATCATCTAGTAACCATTGACGGTACAGGTCCATATCAATTTGCCATTGTTGACAGAGGAGAATCACTGATTTTTGATTTAAGACTAAAGCTAAAAGATACTTTTCTCTATAATTCAACGCCAGCAGATATTTCTATTCCGGCAAACACGCCTTTGGCAATCATTACGATGTTATGTGTGGATAAAACGACATCAGGTAATACCGTAGCGGATTATCAAGCTAATGATAATAGGGCTTATAAATATAACTCATTCTCTATGATAAAAGTTACCTCCGCGAATGAGGCAACCTTTAGTTTTGCTCGAACTTGTACACTGGAAGATAATAACCAAACGGTTAAACTAAAAGATGTGACTGTAAAAGAACTTAATGAGAATGACGAAGTGCTAGGTAAAACTTTTGATATTGGGCTTAATTGCCCCGGAGGAAGTGTAAAAAATGCTTATATTCTCTTTACTGATGCTCTTTTTCCAGAAAATACAGGCACGCTACCGTCTGTTGGGGCAATTGGACGATTACATTCACCTGAAACCGCTAATACATACACTGTATTAAGTGTAAAAGATTCAGTTACTAAACAGTATTTAACTTATAGACAACCTTTAATAGCAAACGGTGATTTTTTTAATAAGCCAACAGGAGATCAAGCGGCAGGTTTTTACTCATTTAATCAGGAGGCATTAACTATTAATCAAAAGCCTAAGCATCGTTATGAGGTTTATTATCGTAAATTACCAAATAAAACACCAAAAGGTGGAACAATATCAGCCAAGATGACTTACAATATTTATTACGATTGATAAAAAACTATTCCCACTTTTGATCTGCACCCTAAAGTTGGACTGATTATCCAACACACAGAGGTGCAGATTTTTTATGACTAAAAACAGTCAAATATTTAAAAATCTGTTTTTTTACCATCCAGAAAATCTGACCAGAATGAGGAAAAGCAAGCGCTCAGAGTGCTTTCCCCATTCTCTTTGGGCAAGCAAAGACAACCCTACGGGTTGAACGTTGCTTTAGCAACGGCACGAAGTGCAAGGCGCAGCCGCAGTAAAATGGGGTCGCTCTTTAGGGCGAAATCTAAGCCTCAATACAAAACCAAAACATTAACATCCTCACCATAATGCATTACAATAACACCCCAATTTTCTAACAATATAATCAAGCAAAATGTTCAAAAAAGCAGTACTCACCGTTCTCACCTTAGCATTGGTAGGTTGTGGCAGTTCCACTAATAAAACGCCATCCGATGTTAATTATTCCCAGCCACGCTCTGTTGCTAACTTTGATCAATATGTCGATTATCTGCGCCAACAGGCGGTAAAACAGGGCGTTGATGCCAATGTGGCATATTCTCAACAAAATATCCGTTTTGTTGAACGTTCAATAGAATTGGATCAACAGCAGGCAGGGCGTAAGCGTACAGCTAAACCTAATCAACCTAATCCAAACGGTGTGACCAATTATCTTAATAAAGTGCTGACAATGAATAAAATTGCGTTGGCAGTGCGTTATTTCAGCGAACAGAATCAAGAAATAATGACTGCCAGTCACCGTTTTGGTGTGCAACCACAATATTTGGTGGCATTGTGGGGAATGGAAAGCAGCTTCGGACGTTATCAAGGTAATTTTGATGTACTGTCTGTATTGGCAACATTAGCCTTTGAAGGCAGACGAGAATCACTGTTTGCACCGGAATTTATTAAAGCGTTGGAAATTATTGATCGAGGTCATATTGAGCGTGAACAGATGAAAGGATCGTGGGCAGGCGCAATGGGACAAACGCAATTTATGCCAAGTTCATATTTAAGTTATGCCAAAGACGGTGATGGTGATGGTATCGCTGATATTTGGACAAATTATTATGATGCGTTTGCCTCTATCGCTAATTATTTAGCTACTGTTGGTTGGAATGATAAATTGCCGTGGGGCGTTGAAGTTCAGCTTTCTACTAGGATTGATCCTTCATTAAGTGGAGTGGAAAAGCATAAAGCCAAATCTGTAAGTGATTGGTTAAAACGAGGCGTTGTTGTGCCACAGGATCGATTTTCACAACAGGCATTGGCGAAGCTTCAATCCGATCCGGTTTGGTTAGTGTTGCCAAACGGCTTGGCAGGACGGGCATTTTTAGTATCTCAGAATTTTAAAACCATTATGGACTGGAATAAATCTTATTACTTTGCTATTAGTATCGGTAAGTTTGCCGATGCAATAGCACAACGAGTGATGTTGTGATGTTAACAACTGTTTGTATCTAAACTCCGTTTCTAGCGGAGTTTTTTATGAAATTTAGTCTTGTTTATGGTTTTATCTTGTTCAAGAAAGAAGAATAGACAACGGAAACTTTGAATAAAGTTTAATAATAAAAAGGAGAATATTAAGGATTATCTGAGATAATATGAAAAGGATGGCGGAGGAAAAGAGATTCGAACTCTTGGAGGACGTAAATCCTCGCCGGTTTTCAAGACCGGTGCCTTCAACCACTCGACCATTCCTCCGCAGGATAGCTTGTTTTCAGCGATGTGAAATATAGTATAGTTCAGAGAGCGAGTAAATAAAAATTTGTAAAAATAGGTTTGATAGCACGCTTTTTGAGCTTTATGTGCTTTTTTTACACTTTATGCTTTTCTTACACCTATTTTGATTGACTTTTAATGTTGAAATTATTACCGTTATCAGGTTATTTTTGGATAGTTAAGGAGACTGAACTTTATGCAACAAAAAATTGTTATTGATACCCGAGAAAGCGCTTCTTCAGTGTTGAGTACCAATCGTGTATTGCGTAACACATATTTTTTATTGGCGTTAACAATTGCGTTTTCCGCGTTAACCGCTTATTTATCAATGGCGTTTAATTTGCCATATCCGGGGTTAATTGTGATGTTGGTCGGATTTTATGGTTTGTTATTTTTAACTTATAAATTCGCCAACAGCGGTTTAGGTATTTTAGTTACATTCGCTTTTACCGGATTTTTAGGGTATACCTTAGGGCCGATTTTAAATATTTATGTCAGCCAAGGATTAGGTGATCTTGTTGTTACTGCATTAGGTGGTACAGCATTGGTCTTTTTTGCTTGTTCAGCATATGTTTTAACAACGAAAAAAGATATGTCGTTCCTTTCCGGTATGATGTTTTCGCTTTTTATTGTGTTAGTTGTTGGTATGATTGCTGGTTTGATTTTTAATCTTCCGGCATTGCATTTAGCGATTAGTGCCTTATTTATTGTGTTCTCAAGTGGCGCTATTTTATTGGAAACCAGTAATATTATTCACGGTGGAGAAACCAATTATATTCGCGCAACAGTCAGCATTTATGTTTCGCTTTATAACATTTTTGTCAGCTTGCTCAATATCTTATCCGCTGATCGTGATTAATATTAAGTGAGTAACAGAAACCGCATCAATCGATGCGGTTTTTTTATGGCTTGTAAATTGTAACGATAGGTAATTTAATCCATTATTGAACATAGAATTTTGTACAATAACTAAAAAACAGAGGAATATTATGGCACAGTTAGATTTTAACGGTAAAAAAATTGAATTGGATGCACAGGGTTATTTATTAAATAGTGAGGATTGGACTCCCGCTTTGGCTGAAATATTGGCAGAGCGTGAAGCATTGACATTGACTGAAGCTCATTGGGAAGTGATCCATTTTGTGCGTGATTTTTATCAAGAATATAAAACTTCGCCAGCTATCCGGATGTTAGTTAAAGCAATGGCGCAGAAATTGGGAGAAGACAAAGGGAATAGCCGTTATTTACAGCGTTTATTTCCTGATGGGCCGGCAAAACAGGCAACAAAATTAGCAGGTTTGCCTAAGCCAGCGAAATGTTTGTAGTTGAGAATTATTCTCAAATAGAAAATATTGTGGTAGGATAGTAAAAGTTAATCTGAAGATAAGGAGAAATGAGGTGTTAAGAAAAGCATTATTATTGATTTTTTTGTTGATTGCACCACTAGCAATGGCGAAACCGTTTAAAGTGATTACTTCATTTACTATTATTCGGGATATTGCACAAAATGTTGCCGGTGACAGTGCTATTGTGGAGTCGATTACTAAGCCGGGTGCAGATATTCATAATTATCAGCCGACACCAAAAGATATTGTTAAAGCACAGGATGCGCAGTTGATTTTATGGAACGGTTTGCATTTGGAACAGTGGTTTGAGCGTTTTTTCAATAATTTGCCTAATGTGCCTAGTGTAATTGTTAGTGAAGGGGTTGAAC
Source organism: Gallibacterium genomosp. 2 (assembly GCF_000771895.1). Lineage (NCBI taxonomy): Bacteria > Pseudomonadati > Pseudomonadota > Gammaproteobacteria > Pasteurellales > Pasteurellaceae > Gallibacterium > Gallibacterium genomosp. 2. Next base: position 15,805 of record NZ_JPXY01000024.1, on the reverse strand, counting down.
CTTTGTCCATTTACGAAGGGCCTTATCAAGGTTTTGCCAATCCGCACGCTTGGATGTCGCCGAAAAATGCAATGATTTATGTGGAGAATATTCGTCAAGCATTGGTGAAATATGATCCGCAACATCAAGATAATTACAACCATAATGCAGCGGTTTATCGACAAAAACTGATTGAATTAGATAAGCAATTTCAACGGCAGTTGGCTTTTATTCCTACAGAAAAACGTTGGTTAGTCACCAGTGAAGGCGCATTTAGTTATTTAGCTAAAGATTATGGCTTTTCTGAATTATATTTGTGGCCGATTAATGCTGAACAACAAGGCTCTCCGCAGCAAATTCGTCACGTTATCGAACAGATGCGTAAACATCGATTGCCGGTAATTTTTAGTGAAAGCACCATTTCCGATAAGCCGGCAAAACAGATTGCGAAAGAAACTGGTGCGAATTATGGTGGGGTGCTTTATGTTGACTCACTTTCGCAGCCGGATGGTGCGGTGCCGACGTTTCTTGATTTATTGACAGTCACAGTTAATACAATAACAAAAGGATTTAAACAGAATGACTGATTTAGCTTCTTTGGTAGTTGATAATATTAGTGTACGTTATAACAACGGACATACGTCGATTCAACAGATGTCTTTTCATCTTGAAGGCGGTACCATTTGTGCCTTAATTGGGGTAAACGGCAGTGGAAAATCAACACTGTTTAAAAGCATTATGGGGTTAATTACACCACAACAAGGGCAGATTAGATTATGTGATAAAAGTGTTAAACAAGCACTGAAGCAACATCTTGTCGCTTATGTGCCACAAAGTGAAGAGGTGGATTGGCAATTCCCGATTTCTGTTTACGATGTGGTAATGCAAGGGCGTTATGCACATATGAATTTTTTGCGTATGGCAAAAGCAACAGATAAAGTCGCAGTTGAACAGGCGATGGCAAGAATGGATATTACCCATTTAAAAAATCGCCAAATTGGAGAGCTTTCTGGTGGTCAGAAAAAACGGGTGTTCCTAGCGAGAGCATTAGCTCAGCAAAGCCAGATTATTTTGTTGGATGAGCCTTTTACTGGTGTAGATGTGCAAACAGAAGTAGCTATTATTAATCTGTTACAGCAGTTACGCAAGGAGGGGCGTTTAATTTTGGTGTCAACACATAATTTAGGTAGCGTGCCGGATTATTGTGATCAGGTGGTGATGATTAATCGAACTGTTATTGCCAGTGGTGCGACGGCAACCACTTTTACGCAGGAAAATCTGGAAAAAGTGTTCAGTGGTGTGTTGCGATATATCAAGTTGCACAGCGAACATTTACACGAAGACGGTGATGAACGAGCGGTGACTGTGTTAACAGATGATGAAAAGGCAGCGGTGTTTTATGGTAAAACAAAAAATGAGCCGCCGGCAACATTATTCAATCGTAAAAAAGGAAAATAATATGTGGGATCTGCTGATACAGCCGTTTCAATATGATTATATGTTTAAAGCGATTTGGGTTAGTGCGGCGATTGGCAGCGTATGTGCCTTTTTATCTGCTTATTTAATGTTAAAAGGTTGGTCATTGATCGGAGATGCTTTGTCGCATTCGGTAGTGCCTGGCGTGGCGATTGCTTATGCGTTGTCATTACCGTATGCGATTGGTGCGTTTTTTTCCGGTATTTTGGCAGCAGTGGCGATTTTATGGATAAAGGCGATTACCCCATTGCGTGAAGATGCCATTATCGGCTTTATTTTTACCACCTTTTTGGCTTTGGGGTTATTTGTGATTTCATTAAATCCTACTTCGGTGGATGTAGAAAGTATTATTCTTGGTAATATTTTGGGTATTGCTGACAGTGATGTATGGCAAGTTGTGATAATTCTGACGGTCAGTTTTATTTTGTTATTGCTGTTTTGGAAAGATTTATTACTTGTCTTTTTTGATGAAATTCAAGCGAAGGCGAGTGGATTAAACCCAATAGCATTAAAAGTACTGTTTTTTACTTTGTTGAGTGCTTGCATAGTTGCAGCTTTGCAAACCGTTGGTGCGATCTTAGTAATCGCAATGGTGGTGACGCCGGGAGCGACAGCTTATCTCTTAACCTATAAATTTAAAATTTTGCTGAAAATTGCGGTTGCTTTCGGCTTTTTCACTAGTGGTTTGGGGGCTTATTTAAGTTTTTATCTGAACGGAGCAACCGGTGGCATTATTGTTACTCTACAAACATTACTGTTTTTGTTGGCTTTTGCTTTTTCGCCGAAATACGGCTTTTTTACGCAACGTTATTATCACGTTAGCCGGAAACATTAGGAGATCACAATGTTGGCTTGGTTAATTGAATCAATTTCATATCCCTTTATGCAGGTTTCATTGATAACTGCTTTAATGATTGCGACAATCTGTGCAGTATTGTCTTGTTATTTGGTATTAAAAGGTTGGGCATTGATGGGAGATGCTATTTCACATGCAGTTTTGCCAGGTATTGTGTTGGCTTTTATCTTTAATTTACCATTGACGTTAGGCGCTTTTCTAGCTGGAATTGGTTGTGCTAGTAGTATCGGTTTTTTGAAAAATCACGCACGTTTGAAAGAAGACACTATTATGGGCATTGTATTTTCTGGAATGTTTGCTTTCGGCTTGGTTTTGTTCGGTCAGGTACAGACTAATCAACATCTTACTCATATTTTATTTGGTGATATTTTGGGCATTGATCGTCGACAGATGTGGCAAATGCTAGTGATTGGAGCGGTGATTTTAGTGCTGATTTATAGTAAATGGCGTGATTTGTTGCTTTATTGTTTTGATCCTGTGCAGGCAAAAGTGATGGGATTAAATACTACTTTTTTGCATTATGGTTTGTTGTCGTTATTATCTTTGTCAATCGTGCTGGCAATGCAGATCGTTGGCGTGATTTTGGTAGTAGCAATGCTAATTTCACCGGGAATCACTGCATATCTGTTAAGTAAACGTTTTTCTACAATGTTATTGATTGCGATAGGAAGCGCATTATTATCCAATATTGGCGGAATTATCATCAGTTATCATCTTGATAGTGCAACTGGCGCAACGATTGTATTGACCCAAGCTATACTTTTTATCTTTGCTGTGATAATTAATAAATGGAAAGATCGCCAATTAAGTAAAGTGAGCGTTAATTAGTGCAAAATACGAAACTCTTCTAAAGCTTCTTGCTCCGTTATCGGAAAACATTCCAAATGGGAAACATTAGCAGTTTTCGGACCTTTTTGTAGCCACTGTTGAAAGGCAGCAAGTTGTTGTTCCGTGCCTTGTGCCAACACGGCAACGCTACCGTCATTTTGATTTTTGACCCAACCGAAAATACCTAAACGTTGCGCTTCGCGGTAAGTAAAATAACGAAAACCAACGCATTGAACATGACCATAAACGATAAATTGTTGTGTTTTCATACGAAACCCTCCAAATTTTTATGTTCTTTTGAAAAGAAATGGCATAAGATAATGACTTCTTAAACTCGCTTTAACTTTTACTAGGAGTGTACATGAAATTATCACGTTTTGCATTGGCATGTGTGGCGGCAACCCTTTCAATGAGCAGTTTAGCCGCAACGGTAACCGTAACGCCAAACATTTCTCTTCTTGCCATTGACGGTGAAAAAGCAAAATCCTCTCTTACCAAATCTCAAAACAGTTTCAATATCAATGATAACAACAAACACCAAGTTGTTGTTCGTGTGTCTGAAGTGGTAGATAACGGTTCGGATAAAACATTATTTGAATCTGATCCTATTATTGTTACTTTCCAAGCAGGAAATCAGGATTTAGTGATTAGCGCACCGCGTTTAGATAATATGCGTAACGCAAATATGTTTGCTAAAGATCCAAAAATTGTAGTAAAAACCAGTGCAGATCAAACTGTGGCAAGTAAACAGGATATTCTTAAACAAACCGGTATTTTTCCTGATACTCGTATTGCGGAAGACTTAGCAGAATACAATGCCTCCCAAGGTGTGGCAGCTGTACCTAATTTAGTTTCAGTCAGTATGCCGGCAGCGATTCCGACTGCAGCAGGAGCAAAAGCGACTAAAGCGAAAATTACTGTTCAAGGTGAAAATGTTGCAGAACAAATGTTGCAATATTGGTATCAACAGGCAGATAAAGAAACTCAAGCTCGTTTCTTAAAATGGGCACAAGGAAAATAATCCTATAGGGTTAGTTATTGATTTAAGGTAAAATAAGCGGGCAGTTTGTCCGCTTTATTTTTATAAAAAGGAGTCATTTATGCAACAAACAACTAGAAAATTGGCGCAGCAGAAAACAGTAGCTTTGGTTGCACACGACCATTGTAAACAGGATTTGATTTTGTGGTGTAAAACTCATCAGCAACAATTATCACAACATCATTTAGTGGCTACTGGAACGACAGGCCATCTTATTCAAAAAGAAACGGGGCTTAATATTCATAGTCTATTGAGTGGACCGATGGGTGGCGATCAACAGATAGGTTCATTAATTGCCGAAGGGAAAATAGACGTTTTAATTTTTTTCTGGGATCCGATGAATGCCGCACCACACGATCCAGATGTGAAAGCATTGATGCGTATTGCTACTGTTTGGAATATTCCAACCGCAATTACCAAAGCTTCAGCTAATTTTTTAATTTCATCACCATTCTTCACGCAAGAAACAGAAATTCAAATTCCTGATTATCAAGGTTATTTAACGGAGCGCTTGAAATAATATATGTGGAATTTTATTTTTAATCTTTTAAATTTTATATTGGGCGGTTTTGCCACTTCATTAGGATGGCTAATCGCCTCTTTTGTTAGTGCAATGTTAATTGTTACATTGCCTTATACACGTAGTTGTTGGGAAATTTTTAAATTATCATTGATGCCTTTTGGATACGATATTGTGCATATTAATCAGATTGAACCGCAACATCCGATAATGAATGGACTAGGTTCGGTGTTAAATATTATTTGGTTTATTCTGTTTGGTTGGTGGTTGGCAATAATGCACATTATTGTCGGCGTAACTCAATGTTTAACTATTATTGGCATACCGACCGGCATTATGCATTTTAAATTGGTTCGTATTTCACTCTTTCCGGTTGGACAACGGGTGGTGGATAAAGAGTATGCGAATTTTTTAAAACAAAATAAATTTTTTGATTAAAAAATAGAATTATGATTTATCAAATAATAAAAAAAATAAATACAAATTGGTTAAATAGCAAGGTTATTGCCATTATTCCTATTTTTTTAGCAGTGAATATTGTTTCAATAATTGTTTGGTATTTTAATATTGCTTCAGTCAGTATGCCTTTGATATTGGGGACAATTGCCGGTGGCTTGGTTGATTTAGATAATCGTTTAAGTGGCAGATTAAAAAATCTTTTTTATACATTAATCGCCTTTGCTATTTCTTCTTTGGTTATTCAGGTTACCTTTGTCGATCATTATTTATTTATTTTAATAATGGCGATTTTAACCTTTTTATTCACAATGTTAGGTGCAATCGGACAACGTTATAATACGATTGCGTTCGGCAGTTTGGTGGTCGCACTTTATACTATTCTTGCTTATGATCCGAATCAAATTTGGTTTATTAATCCACTGCTTATTTTAGTTGGTACATCTTTATACAGCTTCTTAACAATGTTGGTTTATCTGGTTTTCCCTTTGCGACCCGTGCAAGAAAATTTAGCTAAAGCCTATTTATCACTTGCAGAATATTTACAGGCGAAAGCAGAGTTATTTAATCCAGATAATCGAGAGCTGGATTTGGATCGATATCAAACTCGATTGGTGATGACAAACAGTAAAGTGGTTCAGGCTTTTAATCTTTGTCGAAGTGCATTATTTTATCGCTCCTCCGGCGGTTATGTGTCTAATACAACATTAAGATTGATTAATAGTTATTTTATTGCGCAAGATATTCACGAAAGAATTAATTCAAACTATTTTGATTATCCAAAATTATTGGAAGATATAAAATATAGTGATTTGATTTTTAGAATTCGTTATTTAATTGAGTTACAAGCTAAAATATGCAAGGCGTTTGCGAAACATCTACAGAAAAATGAAAACTTTATTTATCATAAAAAACTCAGATATGCGTTTGAACAGTTGCAACAGTCTTATGTACATTTTCAACAACAATTTCCTCATTGTGAACATTTGAGTAATCTTAATATTTTATTGGAGAGTTTCCATAAAATAGAGCAGCAATTATCTCGTTTAGATGCAAGAGCAAAAGACATTGATACAACAACAGTTAATTGGCGTATTCATCAGGATCGTATTACTGGATTGGCCAATATTTTTCGGGTAATTAAAAATCAATGTACATTTGAATCTCAACTATTCAGACACGCAGTGCGTTTAACAATTGTGGTAACGGTATGTTGCCTAATTGCTAATAATGTGCCGATTGAGCGCGGATATTGGATTTTATTAACAGCTGTTTTTGTGTGCCAGCCGAATTATACGACTACTCAAGCACGACTTAGACAGCGTATTATTGGCACGATTTTAGGTGTATTAGTCGGCTCATTATTACCTTATTTTTCCACTAGTTTGGAAAGTAAATTGGGAATTGTGGTGATTGCTAGTACTTTATTCTTCTTTTTCCGCACCAATAATTACAGTTTTTCCACTTTCTTTATTACTATTCAGGTATTAATGAGCTTTGATATTATTGGAGTCGATATTGCTTCAGCGACTTTACCGAGAGCAATTGATACTTTAATAGGTTGTCTTATTGCCGGATTAGCTGTTTCTTATTTATGGCCGGATTGGAAATATCTACGTTTAAATTATACGTTAATTAACGCTTTGAAGAGCAATGCGAGATATTTATTAACGATTATTGTGCAGTTGCAATTTGGTAATCATAATGATCTGAAATATCGTATTATTCGCCGTCAGGCACATGATAATGCAACGGCATTAAATACTGCTGTGTCTAATCTTAATTATCAAGGTTACAAGGATAAATCACGTTTAAACAATGCTTTTGATTTACTAAAATCAAACTATGCTTTACTAAGTTATATTGCTGCGTTGGGAACATTTCGTAGTCAAATGGGAGTTTCACATTTAAATACACAGATGCTAATTCATTTATATCCTATTTCTCGTCATATTGTGGAAATATTGGATAATTTTGCACAACTTAGTAAGCCGGAATTTGAGCAATCAATGCTGGATGTCACAAAATTATTATCTGATTTACAACAACAAGGTAGCGAGAACAGTGAGCTATCAGCACTTCTTCCATTAGTAAAACAGTTAGAAGCGATTGTGAAAACGTTACCTACTTTATTTACAGATTATCGGAAAGAGGTGGAATGCCAATAACTTAATAGAATAAAGGAATGTTAATATGGCCAAATTGATTGATAAAAGGTGTGCCTTAAGCACACCTGATATGTTAATTAATAGAATGCTTTTTTTGCTTTTTGTAGTTTTTCATATGCCTGCAATAATTTTTGATGTTCATTAAAATTAGATAATGTTTCATCGCTAGCTGGTAATAAAAAGAACGGATTGCCACCATTAATAGCATTCCAAGCAAAATCAACGGCTTTTTCACCATACATCCGATTAAATACTTCTCGATATTGTGCTGGATCACGATTTTCATCTAAAAATAACTCAAGACTATTAATTAAAGCACGATAATAGTTAGCCTGTTCAGCATTAAAAATAGAGCTATTCATTTGGTATGTCCAAGTTGCCCATTCCAATGCGTTTTCTAAATCACCTAAGGCAAGATAAAGCATTGATTTTAATTCGCCAATACGTAATGTTTGCCAGCTGCTATTTTTCGGTGCAACGATACCAATAAATTCTCGTACACGTACTGCATCGTCAATCGCTTGTTCATCCAATTCTGCTAATAGTTCCTGATAAGTTTCTGGATCGTGATTGAAATTAGGTAGATCCAATATAATTTCACGCCAATCCATTCCCATATTGTTGTTGGCGTAAATTAAGTCGTCAGCCGGATAAATATCAGACATTCCCGGAACGATAATACGACAAGCGTCAACACCGAGATGTTGATAATCCATAATGTAGACCTCTTTATTTTCACGGTGGAACAGAGACATCAGATTTTCATATTCTTCAGCAGTTGTGCCGGAAAAATCCCAATGAACAAATTCATAATCGCTTTGTTGTTTGAATAAATCCCACGAAATCAAACCACTGGAATCAATAAAATGGGTTTCTAAGTTAGCGTGATCGGCAACATCATCATTATTGAATGATGGTGGTGAGAAAACATCGAGATCTTTTAAACTTCTACCTTGTAATAATTCAGTAACAGTACGCTCCAATGCGACTTCAAAGTTAGGATGTGCGCCGAAAGAGGCAAAGCAAGTGCTGTTATGAGGGTTAAGCAACACCACGCAAATAACCGGATATTGTCCACCTAATGAGGCATCAAATGCGTAAATAGGAAAACCTTCTTCCTCTAATTTAGCAATCGATGCGTGCACAGAGGGATATTGATCCAATACTTGTTTTGGAATTTGTGGCAAACTGATTGCTTCGGCAATGATTTTGTTTTTTACATAACGTTCAAAAACTTCAGATAGCCCTTGTACACGAGCTTCATTTTGTGTGTTGCCCGCAGACATTCCGTTAGACACATAGAGATTATTGATGATTGCTTGTGGAATATAGATTGTTTTTTGATCGGATTGACGCACATAAGGCAATGCAACAATACCACGTTCATCATTACCGGATTGAATATCGACTAGTAGATCTGGTGTTAATTCCTGATTTGGATCAAAATAATCCAATAACTGATTATCAAGAATACCATTCGGTAGTAATTCCGGATCTTCAATTGGGAACCATTTTTCGTTCGGATAATGAACAAATTCACCATCAGCAATTTTTTTGCCTAAATAGTAATCAGAGAAAAAGTAGTTAGTAGAAAGACGTTCAAAATATTCACCAAGAGCGGAGGCAAGTGCTGCTTTCTTACTAGCTCCTTTTCCGTTGGAAAAACATTGTGGACATTCTTTATCTCGAATGTGTACCGACCAAACATTAGGCACCGGATTAAGCCAAGAGGCTTCTTCAATATTGAAACCAAGATTTTTTAATTTTTGTTGAAAGTTGGCAATAGAATCTTCTAGAGAGGCATCTTTGCCTAAAATAAAAGTTTGTTCTGTCATACATTATCCTTATTTTGTTATTGTTAGTAATTACAGCGCTTTAATGCATTGAAAAAGATTAAAATAGATTTGTTTTCGATTTGAATAAAAGAGATGAAAACAAAAAAGATGTAGCGATAGTACGGGAGATTTGATACGCCCGCAAGCTATTTCAGTGATTACCCATATTTAACCAATCAGTTTTTCAGGATTTTGTTTAACGCATCCGCTAATGTTGGCAGAGTAAATTGAAAACCGGCTTTTAGCAGTTTTTCCGGATAAACTTTCTGACTATTTAGCAATAATGAAGCTCGCTCGCCCCAAATTAAGCGTAATAACCATACCGGAATGCGGCAGATAGCGATACGTTTCATTAGTTTTGCTAATGTTTTATTAAACTCTTGATTACTTACTGGATTTGGTGAAACCAAATTAAAAGCACCGCTACACTGTGGGTTTTTTAATAGAAAAATAATCGCATTAACCATATCCGGCAGACTGATCCAAGACCAAATTTGTTGTCCATTACCTAATTTACCGCCAAGCCAGTGACTATATAGAGGAAGAATTTTTGCTAACATACCACCATAACTGCCTAATACTAGTCCGGTACGTAATAAACAGACTCGTGTATTCGCTTGTAAAGCAGCATTTTCCCATTGTTTGCAGAGTTGACCTTGAAAATCATTAGCGGCTGGCATTTTTTCAGTGAGTGTAGTTTGATTATTATGTCCATAATAACCAGTAGCAGAGCCAGAAATAAAGGTATGTGGTGGTTGATTGCTTCGGTTAATCAGTTCAACCAATTGCTGTGTAATATGCACTCGGCTATCTATCAAACATTTCTTTTGTTCATTATCCCAAGGTTTATCAAAAATAGGCTCGCCGGCAAGGTTAATTACAGCGTCAAATGTATCTAAATTCTTGAAAGATGATAAAGAAGAAAGAATAGTCGTTTTGGTGGAAAATTGAGAACGATATATTTCTGGTGAACGAGAAATGAGCGTAATTTGATTCCCTTCACTTTCGAGTTGTTTCAATACTGCTCGACCAATAAAACCTGTACCGCCTGTGATTAGTATATTCATACTCTTCCCTCTTTGTGAGAAATTATAGAGAATCGTTGAATAATGCTTGAATATTCTCTATAAGTTGATCAATTTGAATATCTTTTGTCGGCGATACGAAAATAGTGTCATCGCCGGCAATAGTTCCTAAAATACCTTCAGCTTTACTGACGGAATCTAATAAGCGAGCAATTAATTGTGCCGCACCTGGACTGGTTTTAATCACAATAAGGTGGTTATTGTGATCGATATCTAGTACTAAATTTTTTAATGGGCTGGAGGTTGTCGGCACGCTTAACTCATTCGGTAGACAATAAACCATTTCCATTTTTGTGTTTCTAGTCCGCACTGCACCAAATTTTGCTAACATCCTTGAAACCTTGGATTGATTAATATTTTTAAAGCCCATATCGGTTAAAGCGTTGACAATTTCACCTTGTGAACTGAATTTTTCTTCTGCTAATAAAGATTTAAATGCTGAAAATAATTTTTCTTGTTTATTTTCCATAGTAACCAAGATAAGAATTGCATAAATTTTGCATAAAAATGCAGAAATGAAGATTAAATTGGAATTATACTGCATAAAAATAGTTGAGTGGTATTTTTTCTGAAAATAAATCAAACTTTTGTTAGAAAATGTGGCATAGCTCTCAATATTGAATTTATTTGTTTGAAAATTTGTTACAGTAGGCATAGAATTTCTTCATTAATTATTTATCTAACCATTAAGGAGTATACAAATGAAAGTTGCTGTTTTAGGTGCGGCAGGCGGAATTGGTCAAGCATTATCTTTATTATTGAAACTACAATTGCCGGCAGGTTCTGATTTGGCGTTATATGATATCGCTCCGGTTACTCCGGGCGTGGCAGTTGATGTAAGCCACATTCCGACAGCGGTTACCGTTAAAGGTTTTGCCGGTGAAGATCCTACTCCTGCACTTGAAGGTGCGGATGTTGTATTAATTTCAGCAGGTGTAGCACGTAAACCTGGTATGGATCGTTCTGATTTGTTCAATATCAATGCTGGTATTGTGAAAAACTTAATTGAAAAAGTAGCTGCAACTTGTCCAAAAGCTTGTGTCGGTATTATTACTAATCCGGTAAATACTACTGTGGCAATTGCTGCAGAAGTGTTGAAAAAAGCTGGTGTTTACGACAAACGTAAACTTTTCGGTGTGACCACTTTGGATACTCTTCGTTCAGAAACTTTTGTGGCTGAATTGAAAAATGTTGATGTTAGCAAAGTACAAGTTCCGGTTATTGGAGGTCACTCAGGTGTAACTATTCTCCCATTATTATCACAAGTACATTATGTTGAATGGAAAGAGGAAGAGATCGAACCGTTAACAAAACGTATCCAAAATGCTGGTACAGAAGTTGTTAATGCAAAAGCTGGTGGTGGTTCTGCAACATTATCTATGGCTCAAGCAGCTGCACGTTTTGCATTATCGCTTGTGCGTGCATTAAATGGTGAAAAAGTAGTTGAATGTACTTATGTTGAAGGTAATGGTGAATACGCACGCTTCTTTGCACAACCTGTTCGTTTAGGTAAAGAAGGGGTTGAGGCATTATTACCGATTAGCCCATTGAGTGAATTTGAAAAAGCAGCAGTTGAAGCAATGTTGCCGACTTTAAAAGCAGACATTGAATTAGGTGAAAATTTTGTTAAATAAAATTCTCCTTAACTCTTGATAATAAAAAGTGCGGCTGATAAAAGTCGCACTTTTTGTTTTGCTTATAAAAAGCCCACTCTCAGTTAGAAATACTTGCAAAGCCGTTATTATGGTGTAGATTAATATCTAATTTTTAGGACACAACAAATTAAGGAAGAATTATGAAAGATATTGACTGGAAAAATTTGGGCTTTGGTTATATCAAAACCGATTATCGCTACATCGCACATTGGAAAGATGGTAAATGGTCAAAAGGTGAACTGACTAAAGATAATCAACTTGTTCTGCACGAAGGTTCGCCGGCATTGCATTATGGTCAGCAATGTTTTGAAGGGTTAAAAGCCTATCGTTGCAAAGACGGTTCAATTAATCTATTCCGTCCGGATGAAAATGCAAAACGTATGCAGCGTAGTTGTGATCGTCTTTTAATGCCACACGTGCCAGTAGAAATGTTTATTGATGCTTGTAAGCAGGTCGTTAAAGCTAATGAAGAATGGGTAGCACCTTATGGTACTGGAGCTACACTTTATTTGCGCCCATTATTGATTGGCGTTGGCGAAAATATTGGAGTGCATCCAGCGAAAGAATATATTTTTACTGTGTTTTGTTGTCCGGTAGGCGCTTATTTTAAAGGTGGATTAAAACCAACAAACTTTATTGTTTCTGATTATGATCGTGCAGCTCCACAAGGTACTGGTGCTGCGAAAGTGGGAGGCAACTATGCAGCGAGTTTGCTTCCGGGAGCTGATGCACACAAACGTAATTTTAGTGATTGTATTTATCTTGATCCGGCCACACACACTAAAATTGAAGAAGTCGGCTCAGCTAATTTCTTTGGTATTACGAAAAATAACGAATTTATTACACCATATTCACCATCCATTTTGCCTAGTATTACAAAATATTCATTGCTTTATCTTGCAGAAAAACGCTTAGGCTTAAAAGCAATTGAAGGCGATGTTTATATTAATCAGTTGGATCAATTTACTGAAGCCGGAGCCTGTGGGACTGCTGCTGTTATCAGTCCAATTGGAGGTATTCAGTATGGCAATGATTTTCATGTATTTTATTCTGAAACCGAAGTTGGGCCTGTTACACAAAAACTTTATAAAGAATTGACCGGCATTCAGTTTGGTGATGTCGAAGCACCGGAAGGTTGGATTTTCAAAGTTAAATAAACTTTATGGGGTAGGTTGTTCTGACCTACCCGAGTCTTCCCTATTATATTTTTTGAGTTAATAGTTTGCTTTCCTATTTATCCATATGTCTAAAGATACAATTTTTTCTGCACCTATTGAAAAATTAGGTGACTTTACTTTTGATGAGCGTGTTGCGGAAGTCTTTCCCGATATGATTCAACGTTCAATTCCGGGATATTCTAATATTATTACGGCAATTGGTATGTTAGTGGCTCGATTTGTGCAGCCGTATACACAAGTTTATGATCTTGGTTGTTCTCGTGGTGCAGCAACATTATCTGTACGCCGTAACGTTCATTGTGATGGTGTTAAAATTATTGGTATTGATAATTCTGAAGCTATGGTACAACGTTGTCGGCAGCATTTGGCAGCTTATCATAGTGAGGTTCCGGTTGAAATTTTTTGTGACGATATTCGTAGAATAGACATCCAGAATGCATCAATGGTTGTGTTGAATTTTACATTACAATTTATTCCACCGGAAGATAGAGAAGCATTACTAACTAAGATTTATCAAGGTTTAAATTCGGGGGGAATTTTAGTGTTATCGGAAAAATATCGTTTTGAAGATGATATGGTCAATGACCTTTTGATTGATTTGCACCACGAATTTAAGCGAGCTAATGGCTATAGTGAATTGGAAGTAAGTCAGAAACGTACTGCATTGGAAAATGTGATGAAGACTGATAGCATCGAACATCAAAAGAAACTTTTGCAACATATAGGTTTTAATCATATTGAAATGTGGTTTCAATGTTTTAACTTTGGTTCTATGCTTGCAATTAAAGCGTAAACAGGCTATTTTCCAATTCAAAGTAAGGTTGATTTTCGCTATAATCGCCCGAATCAAATTATTTTAGCTAAATTATATACAACAAGGATTTATTTTATGATGCGTTCACATTATTGCGGTGCATTAAATCGCGGCCATATTGGTCAGGAAGTTACTCTTAGTGGTTGGGTTCATCGTCGTCGTGATTTAGGCGGTTTAATTTTTATCGATATGCGTGATCGTGAAGGAATTGTACAAGTTTTTATCGATCCAAAAAATCAACAAGCCTTTGAAAAAGCGGCAAATTTACGCAGTGAATATTGTATTCAAATTAAAGGACAAGTAATAGCCCGTCCAGAAAACCAAATTAATAGAAATATGGTGACCGGTGAAGTGGAAGTTTCTGCAACTGATGTTTTGATTTATAACGCTTCTGAGGTTTTACCTCTAGATTTCAATCAAAATAATACGGAAGAACAGCGTCTTAAATACCGTTATTTGGATTTACGTCGACCAGAAATGGCACAACGTTTAAAAACGCGTGCCAAAATTACTAGTTATGTACGCCGTTTTATGGACAGCTATGGATTTTTAGATATTGAAACGCCAATGTTGACGAAAGCAACACCGGAAGGTGCACGCGATTATCTTGTGCCAAGTCGTGTGCATAAAGGTAAATTCTATGCATTACCACAATCTCCGCAGCTGTTTAAACAGCTATTAATGATGTCTGGCTTTGATCGTTATTATCAAATTGTAAAATGTTTCCGTGATGAAGATTTACGTGCTGATCGTCAGCCTGAATTTACACAGATTGATGTGGAAACCTCATTCCTTACTGCACCGGAAGTGCGTGCCATTATGGAAGAGATGATTCACGGTTTATGGCTGGAAATTTTAGGTGTTGATTTAGGTACATTCCCAATTATGACTTATGCGGAAGCAATGCGTCGTTTCGGCTCTGATAAACCGGATTTGCGTAATCCATTGGAAATGGTGGATGTTGCTGATTTATTAAAAGAAGTTGATTTTAAAGTATTTAGTGGACCAGCAAATGATCCTAAAGGTCGTATTGCGGCTATTCGTGTACCGAATGGTTCACATATTACTCGTAAACAAATCGATGAGTATACCCAGTTTGTCACTATTTATGGTGCGAAAGGTTTAGCGTGGATGAAAGTCAATGATGTTAATGCCGGTATTGATGGTATTCAAAGTCCGATTGCTAAATTCTTATCCGCAGAAGTCGTTACAGCGTTACTTGAACGTTTACAAGCACAAAGCGGCGATATTATTTTCTTCGGTGCTGATAGTTACAAAGTAGTTACGGATGCAATGGGGGCATTACGGTTAAAATTAGGTCGTGATTGTGGCTTAACTCAATTAGATCAATGGGCTCCTTTATGGGTAATTGATTTTCCAATGTTTGAAGACGATGGTGAAGGTGGTTTGGCGGCAATGCACCATCCATTCACTTCACCAGCACACGTTACCCCTGAAGAATTGGAAAAATCACCGGTTGATGCAGTTGCCAATGCGTATGATATGGTGATTAATGGCTACGAAGTGGGCGGTGGTTCCGTTCGTATTTTTGATCCAAAAATGCAACAGACAGTTTTCCGCATTCTAGGTATTGATGAACAGGAACAATATGAAAAATTCGGCTTTTTGCTTGATGCATTGAAATATGGCACACCTCCGCACGCTGGTTTAGCATTCGGTCTTGACCGCTTGACAATGTTGTTGACAGGTACGGAAAATATTCGTGATGTTATTGCATTCCCTAAAACTACTGCAGCAGCCTGCTTGATGACCGAAGCGCCTAGTGTAGCAAATCCTGCGGCGTTGCAGGAATTATCAATCCAAGTAGTTAAGGCGAAAGACTAAACAAAGGAGATATAATGAATCTAATTAAATGGAGCTTGTTGGGAATTGCTGGCTTAGCGCTGATGAATCCC